>NZ_JBMGPW010000011.1:0-74855 GCF_049060325.1 Vescimonas sanitatis
GAACAGTCATTATCTTAGCACATGTCTGCCATCTTGTCAACTACTATTTTACCTTTTTTAGACATTTTTCATTGACTCGCTTTACACGCGCTCTGCCCTCCCGGACAGCTTTGTTAGACTACCATACACTGTGCCTTTTGTCAACGCCTTTTTTCCACTTCTATAATAATCGTTCTCTCATAAGCGGAATTTATCTCTCCGTTACCCACAAGCCACTTGACATCCTCCACCCGTCGTGCTACAATCGTTCCACAATCCAAGGGGCGCTGGCGCAAGCTGGCTGAGATGTGACGTAACGCCGTCCGGTCCCTCGAACCTGATCCGGGTAATGCCGGCGTAGGAATGCGATCATATCGATTTTCAGATTTCCGCATTGCGACGCCTGCATGGCTCGCCATGCGGGAATTTTATTTTCGGAGGTACACATTATTATGAAAAGTCACATGAGAGTCCGCGCCCTGTGCGAAGGCGCTGTACTGGTGGCCGTGGCGCAGATCCTCAGCTACCTGAAGCTGTGGGAGATGCCCTGGGGCGGCAGCGTCGTCCTGTCCATGATCCCCCTGGTGCTGTATGCCGTTCGCTGGGGCCTCGGCGCCGGTCTGCTGGGCGGCTTCGCCTTCGGCGTTCTGCAGTTCATGTTTGACGGCGGCTTCGCCATTGGCTGGCAGTCCATCGTCGGCGACTACCTGGTGGCCTTCACCGTCCTGGGTCTGGCCGGTCTGGTGGCCCGCCGCAAGAGCGGCGTGTTCACCGGCACTCTGATCGCCGGCTTTTCCCGCTTCCTGGTGCACTATGTGGTGGGCGCCACCGTTTGGGCGGAATACATGCCCGAGACCTTCTTCGGCATGACTATGCACAGCCCCTGGTTCTACTCCCTGCTGTACAATCTGGCGTACATGCTCCCCAACATCGCTATCACCCTTTTGGTCTTTGCCGTGGCGTACAAGCCCCTGAAGAAGTACTTCACCGCATCCGACCTGCTTCCTTCTCCCGCTGCGGCCCAGCCGGTCAAGGATCCCACCTCTCCCAAATGGGATCCTGAGCGCTGAGCGCTCCCCTCTCCCACGGCTGACGCAGCAAGCCCCACCCGAATGGGTGGGGCTTTTTCATATTGGACAGCAGTACCGCCTGCAAACGCACCAGGCGGGTGCTCTTTACCGACCTGCAGCGAATACCGTGTTACTCTTTCTTATCCAAATCGTGCAGCCGTATCGTCGAATAACACTTTCGAAGCTGATTGCTGATTTGCGGCGGCGTATTTGCCACCAGCCTTTCATAAGTCTTTTTGCAATACTGCACACGCATAAAACTCCTTGACGGCTTCATCCGATTGATCCGGTGATAATACATTGCAGGAATTGGGGTTTTACTGAAATACATCCAAAACTGCTTCCTGCCGTCCAATAAGCCATAGTCAACGCCAATATGGTGCATATCACTGTAGTAAAAGGTCCTGTGCGTAAACAATGCCCAAAATACTATCCGATCTTCACATATTTCAGCAACAGCGGCCCACTGGTAACGCGTACAAAAAAGCGTCACCAGCAGCGCAAGATAGATAACCGCAACGAGAAGTGTCACTTGCAGCGCACCTGGAACTCGCAGGAATGCTCCGATGGATTCTTGATGGGAAATCAGCATAATCGCGTATGCTGCCGGGATACTGATCATCAACAATACCGATAGCATAAAGGTATGCGGGGCTGCAACAAGCCTTTCTTTCTTCATCACGCACCTCGATCCAACTCTCATTCCTCAGTATAGAAAAAAGCCTTACTTCCGACACCATGCAATGGTTCAAAAGTAAGGCTCCATGGCAGCGGGAGAAGGATTCGAACCCTCACATACGGAGTCAGAGTCCGCTGTGCTACCTTTACACAATCCCGCTGTGTTCCGACGAACAAAAACTATTATACAGGTTTTCCCTTGTTTGTCAACAGTTTTTTCGCGCACTCCTCCCATTTATTTTCACATCTATTTTCCCAACCACTGCCGCAGGCGTTCCCACAGCTCCACAGCGCGGAATTTCAACACATATCCGCTGTCCGCTTCTGTGATAAGCTGCACATCGTCGCCGTCCAGCCCGGCGCGCAGCGCCGTATCCTCCAACTCTGTGCAGGAGGCCATGCACAGCGGTGGGTACACCACACACCACCAGTTCCGGCCGGCACCCTCGCCGATGATGACGCGCAGCGCCATGTACTCTCCCGCCGGCAGGGCGAAGCCGTCGTACTCCTTCCGTGGAAACTCCGCCATCTCCAGCGCCGCATGCACCGGGTACGCTCCGCCGCAGGCATCATAAGCCGTCCTCTCCAGCTCCGGCAGTGCCGCGTTTAGATCCTCCATCGCCTCCTCCCTGTTCGATGCCTGACGCAGGATTGCCTCGGCGCGTGTCAACACCGCATCCCGCGCCAGCAGCTTCATAGTCTGGTCGTCTTCGCTGTCCGAATTGGCAATAACGTGCAGGCGGATCATCTTTTCCTGCAAGCCGTCCTGCCGGTGCAGCGATGCCGCGCCCACCAACAGCGTTACCGCCAACGCTAACAGCACCGCGATTTCGATAGGTCTCCATTTATTTATATATGTATGCATAAAAAGCACCGTCCTTTGTAGATTTGCCTACATTTTGGACGGTGCTTCGTGTTTTTATACCGGTCGAGCCACAAATACCCACGGCCATGTTTTTTTCAGCGCCACCGCTGCCGCAGCAGCCGCGCTCTGATCGTCGAACAGGCCAAACACTGCGCTGCCGCTGCCGCTGAGCAGCGTACCCAGCGCGCCCTGCTCCCGAAGCGCGTCCTTGATGGTCCTCAGGCTGCTGTCCTTCGGCACCACCCGCTCAAAGCTGTTGTGCAGCTCCACCGCCACCGCATGGACATTGTTCGCCGCCACCGCGTCCTGCATATAGCGGCTGTTCCGCACCAGCACCGAACCCGGCTCATCCAGCCGTCGATACATCTCTGCCGTGGAATAGCCCTCATCGGGCTTCACCACCACGAACCAACCCGCGGCTAGCTGCGGCAGCGGCGAAACGACCTCTCCCCTGCCCGTAGCCAACTGCGTACCGCCCCGGATAAAAAACGGCACATCGCTGCCCAGCCTTGCCGCCAGCGTTTCCAGCCTGCCGTCGCTTATATCCGGCGCGTACAGTGTCCGCAGCGCCCGCAGCACCGCCGCCGCGTCGCTGCTGCCGCCGCCCAGTCCCGCCTGCACGGGAATGTGTTTCTCCAACGTGATCGTCACGCCGTCGCTTTTCGTCCCCGTTTCGGCAAAAAACGCTCGCGCTGCCTTCATGCACAGATTGTCGTCGACATTCTCCGTCACCGGCACACTGCAAAGCAGTGTGTCGCGCCCTGTACCGCGCTCCACTGTTACGGTGTCCCACAGACTGATGCGCTGCATAACAGACATTACAGCATGATAGCCATCCGGACGTCGGCTGCCCACCTGAAGCGTCAGGTTCACCTTGGCATATGCTTTTTCCATACACTTCATAGCGGTTCCTCACAAAAAATAGTGCTGCGGCATTGCCGCAGCACTATTATAGCACACTGTACGCGACCGCGCCAGCCTTACTTAACGATCTTGCGGGCCTCGATGTAGTAGCGCTTATCCTGAGCATGACCCATAGAGAAGGTCTTACGGGGCAGCACGCCGTCGGCCATGACGGTCTTGAACAGCTGCTCCTTGCCCATGGCGGGCAGTAGGAATCCCATATTGCCGGGCTTACTGCCCAGCTCACGGGTCACGTCGTCACCGTGGATATAGTCCACCTCGCCGCCGTTGTCCTTCAGGTACTGGTCAATAACGCCCTGTAGCGTACCCACCGCCAACTGCACCTTGGGGTCGGGCACAGTGATGAAGTGGCTCTCGCCGTTCCACACGAACTCGATGGTGTGGCCGTCGCCCTTGCCCTCATAGGCGTTGGGATAGGCGGCGCGGAAGGCGTCCATGAACTTCTGGTGATCCACGCCGAACAGCACCCGGTGGATGGGCTCGAACTGCAGGGCATCGTCGTGGTTATTGACCACCTCCACCAGTGCGTAGCGGGCGGGAAGCGCCAGATACTCCTCGGGGGTCTTGCCCTTCTTCTGCTCCTCATAGCAGGCCTTGGCAGTAGCCAGAGAATGGTTGCCGTCGCCCACGGCGAACAGCAGGGGCGCCACGCCGGAGACGTTGTACTTTTTCTGCATGGCTTCATCGGTGGTCAGGCCCTCCAGAGCATTGGCCACAGCATCGATCTGCTTATCGGACAGCTTAAAGCCGCGGATGTGGCCGCCGTCCTGCATCAGGTCGAAATCATACACCTTCTCCATCCCCTCGGCAGCGGCAGTCAGGGGCTCAATAACGGTCTTGTCAGGATCGTCGATCAGCAGCATGACGTGGGGCAGCTCGATGGGCGCGTTGCGGCGCACCTTGGCGCGGGGCGGGATGCGATCCAGCACGGTGCCCTCGGTGGCGCGGATCAGGGCGCCGGAGCCGGGGGTGAAATCGTAAGCGTCCAGATCCACCATACCGATCAGGCCGTGGCGGATCTTGCCGTCGGACTGCTGGCGCTCAATATAAATCAAGGAGTCAGTCAGCGTCTCAAACACACCGTCCGCCAGATACTTCTTCATGGCGTTATTGATATTCTCAATGTACTCGTCCACGTTGGGTGCCTTCAGATTGGCTTCCGGCAGGATCAGGCGCAGGGTGGAGGGCGCATCGCCCACTTTTTCCTCCACTGCCTGCCAGTACTCCGGCTCAGAGGTGAACTGGTCGCAGGCGACGACCGCCCACTTGTTCATGTCCTGGCCCTTGGGCAGCAGGATATCCGCAGGATAAAAACCCAGCTTGTCAAACTTCTTGTTCATGGTCTCCTCCTTTTGTATATGTACATGGTCGTGTACAGATTGTTCTATACTAATAATACCAAATTAACGCTGCTTTTGCAATCGCTTTTCCAAATTTATTCAGGCAAACTGAAAATTTTTTTGTGTATATACGATGTTGCCAGGGAAATGCTATACAAAGCAGTAGTCTTTTCAGAATGGAGGTCTTTGTTATATGAAGGTTCTGGATCGCGTGGCGCTGGCGCTGGTCATCATCGGCGCGCTGAACTGGGGCGCCGTGGGGCTGTTCCGCTTCGACTGCGTGGCAGCCATTTTCGGCGGCCAGTCCGTGGCCATCAGCCGTGTTATCTACGCACTGGTGGGACTTGCCGGCCTGTGGTGCATCACCATTCTGTTCCGCGATGCACCCGCCGAAGCGTGAGAATAACGAAAAGACCGCCGAAAGGCGGTCTTTTTCAGAGTTTTCGACTCATTTCATTTTCTCTTCCGCGCTTGCGCTCCCTCTTTCTGCGCCGCGCTTCATAGCCATCGCTGGCTGCGGCAAACACCCTCTCATACGGCTCCGGCAGCCACTCACTCATATAGCGGCAAAGCTTCTCACCGGCCGGGAATTTAATAAATCCCTTTTTGTTGCGCAGCAGATAGCTCTTGTTCCGGCACGCCTGCGGATAAGACTTTGTGGAAAAATACGCCATATCTACAGGCGTAACCGCTTTTCGCGCCGAACCCGGCCAGCGGTAGTCGATGCCGGTATATCGAATATCCGTCTTTCTCAGCCGCACTGTCCGCATAAAGGGACACTTCCAAACGATCTCGTCCTCCGTGACCACAAGGCACCCAAAGCATCTGTACCAGAACTGACGAAGCAGTGCGTAGTACAACGACACCTCTACCAGCAGGAGAAAAGGTATCTCCCACCATGCCAGCATCATTCCGGCCATTCTGTCCCGCACAAAGAGATACGGGAGCCACACCATAACAGCCAGTACCGCCAACATGAGAAAACGCCCCTCGGTCAGTAGGATGATGTGCTCGTGAAACACTTTTCGCTTTACAATATCCGCTTTTTCCGCCTGGCGTTTCATGGTGCCGCCTTTCCATCAACCTGATAAAGCCTTTTTGCTGACAGTCAAAGCATACCGCCGTTATAGCGGCGCTGGACGCGCCAAAGAATGGCGAATGACGCCGCAAGACCGACGAACAGCACCACCAGCGAAGCGGTGACCGCGCCGGGAAGTGTCCACAGAAGAGAGACAATCCCACTAAGTACCAGTGTTCCCGCAAGGGCGAAAAGTCCGGTGGAAAAGGCCCGGCCATAGGCTGCCATATCCTCCGATCTGACTCTCTCCCTGTGATATTCATGGATCAACCCCGTTTTTCCGTGGTAGATCAGGAGTCCGAGCAGTAGAAAAAGGGCTGCGATGGCCCACATAAGAACAGCATAGGCTATCATAGACGTATCCTCCACAATTTGTTGCATAACTTCTACATATTTTGTGCTCTATTTTACCAATAAATGTTTTACTAATTCCTCGTTCGGGTCAGCTAAAACGGTCTGATAATTGGTATAAACTACCATTCCGGGCTTGGCGGCGGCGGGCTTCTTTACGAACTTTACCTGGGTGAAGTCAACGGGTACTTTTGTGCTGCTTTGCGCCTGGGAAAAATAGGCGGCCAGAGAGGCGGCCTCCGCGATGCTCTGTGCATCGGGTCGTCCGCCACCGGTGGACAGTATGACATGGGAGCCGTGGATCTTCTGGGTGTGGAACCACAGGTCCCACTTCTCCGCCGTCCTGGTGGTCAGGCGGTCGTTCTGCCGGTTGCTGCGGCCCACAAAAATCGGCAATCCGGCGGAGGAACGGAACTCCCGGGGCTTGCTGGGGCGCTGGAAGGGCTGCTTTTTCCCACCCTTGGCGCGAAGATAGCCGCCGTCGGTCAGTTCGGCGCGGATGTCATTGAAATCCTGCTCGGACTCGGCCTGCGCCAGCTCCTGCAGAACACTCTCCAGGTACTCCAGTTCAGCACCGGCTCTGGTCAGCTGCTCCGTGAGGTATTTTTCCGCGGTCTTGGCTTTTGTATATTTTTTGAAGTATTTAGCGGCATTTTCCTGGGGTGAAAGGCGGACATCCAACGGAATATCTATGTCTTTGCACGCCGGATCATAGTAGTTCTGCGCCGTGAGGCGGCTCATGCCGCGCTCCATCCGATACAGATTTGCCGTGATCAATTCGCCGTAAATGCGCCACTTATCCCGATCTTTGCTGTCCAAAAGCTCCTTTTCCTGCATGGTGATCTTGCGGCGCAGACGAGCGGCGGCGTTATTGGCCGTTTTCAGCAGGTCCTGCCCCTTCTGCTTGACACGGTCCGCCTGCTCGCGCTTGGCGTAGAAGTTATCCAACAGGGCGGAAAAGCTGCCGTACTCCTCTGCCGCTGCCGCGCTGCCGTACTGACAAACAGGCAGATAGGTGAAGTCCATAGGCGCGCCGGAGCGTTTCAGCATAACGGGTGTAAAGTTGTTAGCATTCACAGTGTCGCGCCATACGGAGAACGCGGCCCAAAGTGTCTCGGCTGTCCGCGGCGCAGGGGCATCCACGGCACCGCAGGCACGAAACGCGATCTCACGGGCCACCAGCGGTGAGATACCGTTGAAGGTGTCCACCAGCCACTTGTCCGCAGGCATATCCTCTCCTGCCACGGCGGCAAGACGGGAAAACACCCACCTCTCTACTGTAAAGGGTTCAACCTTGTCTGGTGCTGCGGGCAAACGATAAAACAGGCCCGGAAGCACCTGACGGTCCGGGTTCATCTCGAAGTCGATGCGGCGCAGGCAGTCCAGGATACGGCCGTCCTTATCGGCTAAAATGAGGTTGGCGCGGCGGGGAAACGCCTCTAAAATGAGGGAAAAACGGGTGCGGTCGCCCAACTCGTCGGCGGCGGAAATGTGTATGTTTACCACACGTTCCAGCGGTATTTGTTCAATTTTTTCAATAATTCCGCCTGACAGATACTTTCGCAAAAGCATACAGAACATGGGGGGCTGGGCGGGATTGTCCCGAAGCTGCTCCGTCAGGTGCAGGCGGGGTTGTCCGCCACCGGCGGACAGCAGCAGGCGGCGGCTGCCGCGGAGCAGCAGCACCACCTGGTCGCGAGCAGGCTGCTGTATTTTCTCGATACGGCTGCCGGCGACAAGGGGCGAAAGCTCCGCCACCACAGCTTGCAGGCATACGGCATCCAGGGGCATATCAGGTCTCCTCCATCATGGCGCGGAACAGCTCCTCCGCGCGGTTTTTATCACCTTTTAAGTATAAATAGCCCATTAAACACTCCAAACCGGTGGCGGAATGGTACTGGGCCGGGGTGGCGCTGCGGGACATGGTGTGGACGTTGGCGTTGCGGCCGCGCTTGTAGACCGCCTGCTCCTCGTCCGTGAGCAGCGGGAGCACCTTCTGCATTTTTTCCGCCTGGGCGGGGGCGCAGACCAGGGCGATGGTGGCGCGGTGCAGATCCTTGCCTGTCGCTGTACCGTGGACACAAAGCCAGGTGCGGACCAGCGTTTCATAGACCGCATCACCCATATGGGCCAGGGCGATGGCGCTCATTTTACGCAGCTCATCAGAGGATAGTTTTGGGGCAAAATAGTTCAAAATGTTCCACTTCCTTTACCCCCTCAGTATGACACATTTGGTTTGTTTTGGCAAGAAAAAGTGTCGACAAGCGGGCACGTATATGATACAATTTAGGCAGCGATGCTTTACGTTTATGTTCCCTTTTTTGTACTTTGTTGATACCTTATCACATTTTCTGCGCGAGGCGCACGCCAAGCTGCGTCAACAGGTGCATTTCAGGAGGTTTTTTATGCCGCATACGGAAAAACGCTATAAGAAGGGCGAGATCATCTGCCGGCCCAAGGAGATGGTGATGAGTATGTACAACATCCTCTACGGCAGCGTGGGGGTGTACTTCGACTATGGGACGCCGGAGCAGGTGGAGGTAGTGACCTTGCGGGAGGGCGACTTCTTCAACGTCATCAGCTTTTTGGAGTCGCGGCCCCGGAACACCACGGCGGTGGCGCTGGAGAACACCATCGTCAGCGAGATCACCTATGACAACTTCAGCGCGTACTTCCGGGAGAAGCCGGCGAAGATCATGAGCCTTTTGCAGCACATGAGCGCGCGGATGCGGCAGATGCAGAAGGCCTATGTGGACACCTGCCACGCGCTGGAGGTGTACGGCGACAAGGCAAAGCTGGCGGCGGAGCACGGCGAGTGGACCGACAGCCACAACCGGACGTACAACCTGCTGAAGGCCATGTTCCCGTCCGTATACCACGAAGAAGAGAAATAGATACGCATCCCCCGGCTTTTGGCCGGGGGATATTTTTTACCGTTATCCTATTTGCAGATACGGGTTGTGGAAACTGGAAAATCCGGTATACTGAGAGAGAGAGAGGATACGAGGCGCGCGCTTCGGCGCGCACGGGAGAGAAAGGAGCAAACGGATGAAGAGACGATTTCTGGCGCTGGTACTGGCAGGCTGTCTGGCTGCGGTGCTGAGCACCGCAGCGTGGGCGATGTCGCCCACGGGCTTTTATCTTAATGTGGAACTGCCAAGCGGCAAGACGATCGCGCTTGATGTGGAGTCTGGGGACAGCATCGACAACGTAAAAGAAGAATTGGAGATGAAAACCAAAATCGCTGCTGGGGAGCAGCATCTCTATTACGGCGGAAAATTGTTAGTAGATGGCCGCACATTAGCAAACTACAACATTCAAAAGGGCAGCACGCTGCTGCTGACGACAAAAATCAAGGGTACACCCGCCGGAGAAAAGCTGACAGAAGAAAATATGTCGGGCAGCACAATAGGTGCGCCGGTCACGATCAGCGAAAAGACGCTGAATAGCGGCACGTACTATCTGTGCAACAATGTGAAGCTGACGCAGGCGCTGGTCATTCAGGGGGATGTGACGCTGGACCTGAACGGATTTGTGCTGCAACATGAAAACAGAGACGCAAACGACAGCGTTATCCAGATGGACAGCGGCACGCTGACGCTGGTGGACAGTAACCCCGACGCCATACACAAATTCGTCAAGGAGGCCACCGGCCTTTGGACGCTGAACGAAAACGCGGGCACCGAGATCGTTAAGGGCGGGGTCATCACCGGCGGGATCGGCCGCGAACATTCTTTCAGTAGTGTGTATGGCAGCATTAGTGAGAACGGCGGCGGCGGTGTGTTTATCAATCAGGACGCCAGCTTCGTGATGGAGGGCGGCAACATCGTGGGCTGCTCTGCGGTTGGCGAACACAACACCGCGGGAGGCGTACTCGTGGCACGAAGCGCCAGCTTTGTGATGAAGGCCGGAAAAATCGCAGGCTGCACCGCAGCGCGGGGCGGCGGCGTGTACGTGGCTGACCGTGACGGAGACTATGCGCTTGGCAGCTTTACCATGAACGGCGGCACCATCGAGTGGTGCGTGGCTTACGGCAGCGCTGCATATGATGACGGAGGCGGCGTAAACAACTTGGGCAGCTTTACCATGAACGGCGGCACCATCCGTAACTGCACCGCCGCTTATGGATATGGCGGCGGCATATCCAGCCTTCGCAACATCACCATATGCGGGGACGCGTTCGTGAGAGACTGTACGGCCAGTCAGGATAAATCCTCCGCA
Organism: Vescimonas sanitatis; assembly: GCF_049060325.1. Taxonomy (NCBI): domain Bacteria; kingdom Bacillati; phylum Bacillota; class Clostridia; order Eubacteriales; family Oscillospiraceae; genus Vescimonas; species Vescimonas sanitatis. The sequence continues at coordinate 10,507 of NZ_JBMGPW010000011.1, forward strand.
ATGTACTTAAATCCAAGCAATCCTGCTGACCGTGCTGTGATCGAGGGCGGGACCTTCCGCGGCAACATTTATGCCTCACCCTATTGCACTGGGATGGTCGCCGTCACCGGCGGGACATTTGATCCCGGACAGCCAAACGGCATAACGCTGCACACCGTAACGTTCAACAGTAACGGCGGAAGCGACGTACCGGGACAGATACGGGCCAACGCGGCGGCCACCAAGCCCGCCGATCCGACCCGCAGTGGGTATGTCTTCGCGGGCTGGTACACAAACGAGGCGTGCACCGCGGCCTACGACTTTACCCAGCCCGTGACGAACAGCGTCACCCTGTACGCCAAGTGGGAGGCGGCGCCCCGGTACTACTACAACAGCGGCACCACCGAGACCGGTAAGACCGACGAGAACAAGAAGGGCTCCCCCAAGACCTTCGACCCGGGCGTGGGCATCTACGCCGTGAGCGTGGCACTGTCGCTGACGGGAACGGCATGGATCGGCCGGAAACGGCATTGAGCAAAAAAAGAAAGCCCTTGCGGGCTTTCTTTTTTTGCGTATTCTCAGATGTGCATACAGACGTCCCAGGCACCCCAGATGACGTTGCGGAGGTTGCCCCACTTCTCGCAGGTGCCGACACGGTAGACCTTGTGGTCATCGGCGGCGATGGGCGCGGGCACGAAGCCGATGCCGTTGACCACACTGTCGCACTCGATGCGGATCTCGGTGCCGTCCTGCTGCTTGACCATGACGAAGCCGTCGCCGATCTCGGTGATGGTGGCGTTCAGGTAGACGGGGACCTTCTTGAACGCCAGCATCTCGCGGAGGAAGGAGGCGTTGGCCAAGCAGGTGCCGGGGGTGGCGATCAGGTCGTCGGCGTACTCCACGATGATGGGGTGCTTACCCTGGAGGACCATCTCATAGGCGGCCTCGCAGGAGGACTGGCCGCCGCCGAAGAAGACGATGCGGTCGCCGGCGTCCACCTGGTTCAACAGCAGCTGGGTGAAGTTGATGGTCTTGTTGAAGCCCTTGACCGGCAGGGTCTTGGGGTGGGAGCCGGTGCAGACGATGATCTCGTCGAACTCGCGGCGCAGGGTGGCGGGGGCGTTGATCTCCATGTTGAAGCGAACCTCGATGTCGTTCTTCTTCAGCTCACGCTCGTACCAGCGCAGCAGGGCCTTGTCGGCCTCCTTGAAGCTCATGGCGGAGGCGGTGATGTACAGGCCGCCCAGCTCGCTGGTCTTTTCGAAGATGACGGGGGTGTGGCCGCGCTGCTTGAGCACCAGGGCACACTCCATGCCGCCGATACCGCCGCCGATAATGGCGACCTTCTTGGGCTTGCGGGTGGGAACGATCTTGTACTTGTTGTGCTGCATGGTGCTGGGGGTCAGGGCGCAGCGGGCCAGGTGCAGAGAGTCGTCCATGGGCTGCATATTGGGCGTGCTCTTGGACTTGTTGAAGCTAAAGCAGGCGTTGTGACAGTTGATGCAGGGCTTGATGTCCTCTACGCGGTCCTCCAGGATCTTGTTGACCCACTCGGGGTCCACCAGGTTCTGGCGGGCGATGCCCACGGCGTCCAGACGTCCGGCGGCGATCTCCTCGGCGGCCTTGGCGGGGTCCATCTTACCGGCGCAGACCACGGGCTTGGAGGTGAAGTTCTTGATGTGTTCCACCTCGGAGAGGTTGCAGTTCTCGGGCATATAGACCGGGGGATGGGCCCAGTACCAGGCATCGTAGGTGCCGTTGTCGCAGTCGAACATATCGTAGCCGGCATCCTCCAGGTACTTGATGGCCTTCTCGGACTCGGCCATATCGCGGCCGAACTCCACGAACTCCTCGCCGGGAACGGCGCCCTGGCCGAAGCCCTTGGTCTTGGACACCACGGAGTAACGCAGGGCCACGGGGAAGTCCTTGCCGCAGACGGCCTTGATGGCCTGGACGATCTCCACAGCGAAGCGGTAGCGGTTTTCGAAGGAGCCGCCGTACTCGTCGGTACGGTAGTTCATGTTGGCAATGGTGAACTGGTCCAGCAGATAGCCCTCATGCACCGCGTGGATCTCAACACCGTCAACGCCGGCATCCTGCAGGAGCTTGGCGGTCTTGGCAAAGGCGTCCACCATCTCGTGGATCTCCTCCACGGTCAGAGGGCGGGACTTGCACTCGGGATACCAGCGGTTGGGGGTGGCGGAGGCGGAGGCGGTGATGTAGTCCACGTTCAGGAAGGGCTTGCCCACGGCGCCGAAGGCCTTGTTCTGGAGCATCTTGACCATGATCTCGTTGATAGCCATGGAACGGCCCATACCGGCGGACAGCTGGACAAACAGCTTGGAGCCGGTCTTGTGGAACTCCGGCAGCCACTCGGCCAGATCCTTGAACATCTTTTTGTTCTGGTACAGCCAGCGGCCGCCCATGGTGTCGCGGACACACTGCATACCCGGCAGCACCAGGCCCACGTTGTTCTGGGCGCGGTTCAGGATGTGGTAGGCCGCTTCCTTGTCGAAGTGACAGGGCTCCAGCCAGCCGAACAGGGACGTACCGCCCATAGAGGGCTGCACGATACGGTTCTTGATCTCCACGTTGCCGATCTTCCAGGGGGTAAACAGAGCGCTGTATTTCTCGTTCATTCGGTGTTCCTCCTCATATTTTCAGCATACTGCCGGATTTCGCTTCCTTATTATAGCGGATTTTTGGGCGAAGTACAACAGCGAAATTGGAATAAGTGTCGTTTTTCTGGCAAATCCGGGAAAATAACCGGGAAAAAGCGGCAGGGACCTCCCTGCCGCTTTCGGTTTATTCGGTTTCAGGGGCACCGCCCTGCTCCCGGGCGTATTCCTCCAGGGCCTGGGCCAGGACCTTCTTGTCGTGGCGGCTGTGGACCTGGGTCAGGTCGAACCGCGCCCACATATCCGGGCGGCGGGCCATGGTGCGCTTGTAGCTCTCCTTCGTGCGCCAGTCAGCCACATTGCCGTGATGGCCGCTGAGCAGGACCTCGGGCACCCTGCGGCCGTGCCATTCCTCCGGGCGGGAGTACTGGGGATACTCCAAAAGGCCGTTCCAGTGGCTCTCGTCGGTGTAGCAGCTCTCCTCCGGCAGGACGCCGGGGACCATGCGGCACAGGCAGTCCGCCAGAGCCATGGCGGGTATCTCACCGCCGGTGAGGACAAAGTCGCCTGTGGATATCTCCTCGTCCACGCACTCGTCCAGGAAGCGCTGATCCACGCCCTCGTAGTGGCCGCAGACCAGGATAAGATGGTCATACTGTGCCTTCAGTTCACGGGCCACCTGCTGGGTCAGCACCCGGCCGCAGGGGGACATATAGATGGTGTGGACCCTCTCCCCCGCTTCATCGCAGATATGCTGCCAGCAGCGGTACAGAGGATCTGCCTGCATGACCGCGCCGCGGCCGCCGCCGTAGGGATAGTCATCCACCTGCATCTGCTTGTTGGTGGTGTAGTCCCGTATCTGGTGGGTCTGTATGGTGACAAAGCCCCGTTCCCGGGCACGACCGATGATGGACGAACCCATCATCGCTTCCACCGCGTCGGGGAACAGGGTCATGATGTCAATTCTCATCGGTGGCCAGTCCTTTCATCATGTGTACGCGAATGATTCCGGCATCTGGGTCCGCGGAAGCGATAAAGACCTCCGGCACGGCGGGGATCAGGTACTCGTGGGCACCGCCACGGACCTGGTAGACCTTGTGGGCGGGATAGTGGAGCACCTTGTCCAGCTTGCCCAGTTCTTCGCCGGTGGCATCGTCCAGAACGGTACAGCCCTCCAGCTCGGCATCGAAGTACTGGCCCTTGGGCAGCTTGGCGTCGGTGCGGCGGATGGAGACCGTTTTGCCCTTCAGCGCCAGGGCATCGTCCATAGTGGCGACGCCGGGCAAGGCCAGCAGGACGGTGGATTTATGGACCCGGGCGGAGATGACCTTCACGGGCTGACCGCCGATATAGAGGGTCTTGAACGAGGCGATGAACTCCGGGTCGAAGCCGGCGGGGTTCACCTTGACCTCGCCGCGGATACCGTGGGCGTTGACAACAGCGCCGACGGGAATGAAATCGGGACGCATGGGGGTCCTCCTCCCTGGCAGAACATATCTTTCAGCTGGACAGCGTGAAATGCAGCTGGAAGCGCAGCATATAGTACAGCGCCGCTGCGCCCACGGAGAAGATCAGTCCCAGCAGCGCGCGGGTACGGCCCCGACGCTGGAAGCGCACGGCAGCCACCACGACGCAGACCGCGTCAGACACAAAGGGCAGCCACAGCAGAATGGTCATGGGCCAGAAGGCCAGCCAGGGATTATAGTTGGCCGCAGTGATGGCGCCCACCAACAGCGAGGCCAGGTCGTAGATAAAGAACGGAACGATCAGGTTGATGATGCCGTGGATCAGGGAACGGGTATCGCCACGCATAGCCGGCCCTCCTTTCGACAGAATAACGTATTTGAGTCAGTATACCATATTATGCATATCCGCGCAATGGGATATTTCATACTGTGCCGTGCTTTAACGGCCAGAGATGGTGCTTCTGACAACTTCGCAGCATACCGGCACTATATTTAGTGTGTTTGCGCGGTGTACAAATCACTATATCTTGTGTAACTTTGACAAAGTGCACAAAAATAGGGTGTACTTTTTGGCAGGTTATTTTCCTATATTTTGTTTTTTGCTCTTGAAACAGCACAAGATGTAGTGTATTATATCAACACACGCATCGCTGCGGGTGCAGGCTTAGAGCTGTGTGCCGCCGGGACGGCAGGGAGAGATAGATGAGATAGGAGGACGTACCATGAAGATCATCAAGAGAAACGGCGCCGAGGTGGGCTTTGACATCACCAAGATCATTATCGCCATCACCAAGGCCAACGAGTCCGTGGAGGAAGTAGATCGGATGACGCCGGTGCAGATCCAGCGCATCGCAGAGTCCGTGGACCTGCAGTGTCAGAAGATGAACCGCGCACCTACCGTGGAGGAGATACAGGATATGGTGGAGCACTATATCATGGCCCACGGCGCTTTCGAGGTGGCCAAGCACTATATCACCTACCGCTACACCCGTTCTCTGGTGCGTAAGTCCAATACCACCGACGACAAGATCCTCAGCCTCATCGAGTGCAACAACGAAGAGGCCAAGCAGGAGAACTCCAACAAGAACCCGGTGGTGAACTCCACCCAGCGGGACTATATGGCCGGCGAAGTCAGCCGGGACATCACCAACCGCATTCTGCTGCCCAAGGACATCGTGGAGGCCCACAATGAGGGCATCATCCACTTCCATGACACGGATTATTACGCCCAGCATATGCACAACTGCGACCTGGTCAACCTGGAGGATATGCTGCAGAACGGCACCGTCATCACCGGAACGCTGATCGAGAAGCCCCACAGCTTCGCCACCGCCTGCAACATCGCCACCCAGATCGTGGCGCAGGTAGCCAGCAACCAGTACGGCGGACAGTCCATCTCTCTGACTCATCTGGCACCCTTCGTGCAGATCAGCCGGGAAAAGATCCGCGCCAGCGTGCGGGACGAGTTCGACGCCGTGGGCGTGGCTGTCACCGAGGACAAGATCAACTCCATCGCGGAAAAGCGGCTGCGGGAGGAGATCCGCCGCGGCGTGCAGACCATACAGTATCAGGTGGTCACGCTGCTGACCACCAACGGACAGGCCCCCTTCGTGACGGTGTTCATGTATCTGGGCGAGGCCAAGAACCAGCAGGAAAAGGACGATCTGGCCCTGATCATTGAGGAGACGCTGCTGCAGCGGTACCAGGGCGTGAAGAATGAAAAGGGCGTGTGGGTCACGCCTGCGTTCCCCAAGCTCATCTATGTGCTGGAGGAGGACAACATCCGCGAGGGCAGCAAATACTGGGAGCTGACAAAGCTGGCCGCCAAGTGCACCGCCAAGCGGATGGTCCCGGACTATATCAGCGAGAAGAAGATGCTGGAGCTGAAGGTGGACAAGAACGGCAACGGCCACTGCTATCCCTGTATGGGCTGCCGCAGCTTCCTGACCCCCTATGTGGACGAGAATGGGAACCCCAAGTACTACGGGCGGTTCAATCAGGGCGTCGTGACCGTAAACCTGCCGGACATCGCCCTGAGCTCCGGCGGGAATATCGAGAAATTCTGGCGCATCTTCGACGAGCGCATGGAGCTGTGTCACCGGGCGCTGCTGTGCCGCCACGAGCGCCTGAAGGGTACGCTGTCCGACGCGGCGCCCATCCTGTGGCAGTACGGCGCCTGCGCGCGGCTGAAGAAGGGCGAGCCCATCGACAAGCTGCTGTACGGCGGGTACTCCACCATCTCCCTGGGCTACGCGGGACTGTATGAGTGCGTGAAGTACATGACCGGCAAGAGCCACACCGACCCCAGCGCCACGCCCTTCGCACTGGAGATCATGCACAAGCTGAACGCCGCCTGCAAGACCTGGAAGGCGCAGCACAACATCGATTTCTCCCTGTACGGCACACCGCTGGAGTCCACCACCTATAAGTTCGCCAAGTGTCTGCAGAAGCGCTTTGGCGTCATCGAGGGCATCACGGACAAGGGGTATATCACCAACAGCTATCACGTACACGTCACCGAGCCGATCGACGCGTTCAAGAAGCTGGAGTTTGAGGCACAGTTCCAGCACCTGTCCCCCGGCGGAGCCATCAGCTACGTGGAGGTGCCGGATATGCAGAACAATCTGGACGCGGTGCTGGAGGTGATGAAGTTCATCTACGATCACATCATCTACGCAGAGCTGAACACCAAGAGCGACTACTGCCAGGTGTGCGGCTGGGACGGCGAGATCGAGGTGGTCGAGGAGGACGGCAAGCTGATCTGGAAATGCCCCCAGTGCGGCAACACGGATCAGGACAAGATGAACGTGGCCCGGCGGACCTGCGGCTACATCGGCACACAGTTCTGGAATCAGGGGCGGACCCAGGAGATCAAGGACCGCGTACTGCACCTGTAATTCTCTTCAAACGCGGGGCGGGCTTATGCCCGCCCCTGTTTTTCACCTTGCTTTTTCCCCCTTTATTTTTCAGCTCTATTTTAATATTATTTTAACCTTTGTGGTCTATACTCAGGGTCAGGAGGTCGTTCCATGCATTACGGAGAATTGAAGAAATGTGATATTGCCAACGGTATCGGCGTGCGGGTGACGCTGTTCGTATCCGGCTGCACCAACCGCTGCCCGGACTGCTTTCAGCCCCAGACGTGGGATTTTGACTACGGAAAGGAATTCACGGAGGACACCAAGGCGGAGATATTCGCGGAGCTGGACAAGCCCTTTGTAAACGGACTGACGGTGCTGGGCGGCGAGCCCTTCGAGCCGCGGAACCAGCGGGAGCTGCTGCCGCTGCTGCGGGAGGTCAAGGCGAAGTATCCGGGCAAGACCATATGGTGCTTTACCGGGTTCCGGCTGGACGATGAGCTGCTGGCAGACGGCAGCTATCCCCGGTGCGAGGCAACGGATGAGATGCTCGCGTGCATCGACGTGCTGGTGGACGGACGGTTTATGAAGGAACTGAAGGATATCTCGCTGCAGTTCCGGGGCAGCCGGAACCAGCGGGTCATCGATATGAACCGAACAAGGGAGACGGGCACCGTCACCCTCTGGGATAAGCTAAGACGATAAGAGCGAGACGCAGGAGGTACGGTATGAAAAAGTATTGGGTGCCGGGGCTGGCGGCTCTGCTGTGCGCCATGGCGGTGCTGGCCGGGTGCGGTCAGACCCAGAACAGCGGGCAGGACGGCGCGACGGATGCGGGCTACAACGCCGGGAACGGTGACGTGGTGCAGCTGAACGGTTTTCGCGCCATCGACATTGAATGGGTCAGCGGACAGGTGAATGTGGAGCTGTACGACGGTGAGGGCATACAGCTGTCGGAGACGATGATGGACGGCAGCGATGCGGCACTGAAGATGGAATGGCAGGTAAACGAGGACAAGGGCACGCTGGACATACGCTCCCAGCCCCAGCTGATGAGCGCAACGGAGGAGAAGCGTCTGGTGGTGAGGCTGCCCCGAAGCCTTGTGCTGCACGAGCTGGACATCAAGACGGTCAGTGCCGGGGTATCGGTGGATCTGACGGACGAGGACACGCTGACGCTTCAGGAGCTTGACGTCACCAGCGTCAGCGGTGAGATCAGTGTCTATGCGGCCAACGCCGGGGAGATATCCCTGTCCACCACCAGCGGAAGCATCAGCGGAAGCGTCCGCACCCAAAAGCTGGAGGCGGACAGCGGCAGCGGCAGCATTGACCTGGCGCTGGACATCATGCCGACAGAACTGGAAGCAGAAACCAGCAGCGGGAGCATCGTCATGCAGCTGTGCGATCTCAGCACGCTGCCCTCTCCCCTGCCGGTAGAATTTAAGACCACCAGCGGCAAGCTCAGCAGCGACGTGACCTTCACTACGGTGGAGGACGCCGCGTGGGAATTCCAGACGGTCAGTGGAAACGTGGAGCTGCTGACGGTACGGTAAAAGCGCGCGAAAAATGACCGCCCTTACGGGCGGTCATTTTTTGCACTTGTCAGCGGACCAGCTCGCCCACGGTGGGGCCATTGGCAGCCTGGGACTCGTCGGTGTCGATGTGCATAGTGGTAGCACCGCCCACATTGACGCGGACAACTACATCGTCGAAGATCAGCTTGCGGCCTTCGCCGCCGCAGGCGACCTTGATGATCTCGCCGTTCTTGATGCCCATGGCGGCGGCATCCTCCTCGGTGACGTGCAGATGGCGCTTCGCCACGATGACGCCCTCGGACAGCTCCACCTCACCGGCGGGCCCGATCAGCTTACAGGCGCCGGAGCCCTTCACGTCGCCGCTTTCGCGGATGGGGGCGTCGATGCCCAGGGTGCGGGCGTCCGTGGCGGAAACCTCCACCTGGTCCGCCTTACGGGTGGGGCCCAGGATGGACACATTGGCCATCTCCTTCTTGGGGCCGACGATGGTCAGGCGCTCGTTGCAGGCGTACTGGCCGGGATAGGACAGGGGCTTGCGGATGGTCAGCTGATAGCCTGCGCCGAACAGCTTTTCCACAGTCTCCTGGGTCAGGTGGATGTGACGTGCGGACGTCTCGATCATAAAGCTCATAGTGATACTCTCCTTTGTGTGGTTTTTGCGTTTATTTCTTTTTGAGTGGGTACAGATCTTTTTCGGAGATGCGTTCCAGCGTCTCCACTTCGCCGACGCAGAAGTAGTTTTTGCTCTCAGCCACCAGGGTACCGGTCAGGCGGACACAGTCGCCCCGGCGCATAAGCTTCGCCTCGTCCAGCAGCTCTGCGCTGCCCGAAAGACGGACGGTAAGGCCGAAGCCGGTGTCGATCTCCCCGGCGCTGTTCAGATACCACCAGGGGAAGCGCAGCTCCACCGCGCGGCCGGCATAGCGGCCCTGGGCGCCGCGGAGATACTCGGTCTTCACCTGCTCAAAGGTGCGGGGGACGAGTTCTCCGTCCGGCATGGGGAAATAGAGCGTGCCGTACAAGCGGCCGAAGCGCTTGATGCGCTGACCGTGACGACTGACCATCAGGAACAGGACCACGACGGCCAGCAGGGCACCGTACATACCGTGGCCCTCGATCAGGCTCCAGGCAAAGACGGCGACGGCAATGAGGAGCAGCACACGGTTCATGTCATCCTGTCCGCCCCAGATATCTTTCAGTCGGTTCATAAGCGCCCTCCTTTTCTCAACAGCACTCATCTTACCACACCGCGGCGGCGTATGCAAGGGAAATTGCCATGCGCGGTACAATTTCCTCTTGTATTCGGCAAAAAATCTGCTATAATCAAAACAACGATTTTTTGCGGTGCTATCACCGAAACTAATAGGAGGCGGTTTTTATGTCCGTAAAGCTGGAGCTGTACCGGGTTTTTAAGGAGGTCGCCGAGGTGGGCAACATCACGGCCGCGGCACAGGCACTGTATATCTCCCAGTCGGCGGTGAGCCAGTCCATCAAGCAGCTGGAGCGCGACCTGCAGACCCGTCTGTTCGCGCGGAACAGCCGTGGCGTGACGCTGACCGCCGAGGGGCAGATGCTGTATGAGTACGTCCGCAGCGCCATGGGCCTGCTGGAGACGGGCGAGGAAAAGCTGAGCCAGACCCGGGAATTGCAGATGGGACAGCTGACCATCGGCGCCAGCGACACCGTGACCAGCCAGTTCCTGCTGCCGTATCTGGACACGTTCCACAAGCGGCACCCGGCCATCCACATCCAGATCGTGTCCGGACGAAGCCACAAGGTGCTGGGGCTGCTGCGCTCCGGCAAGGTGGACATCGCCTTCGCCAGCACGCCGGCGGACGATGCCGGACTACGGATATATCCCTGCTTCGATACCCACGCCATCTTTGTGGCGGGGGCGGAGTATCCCTGCGACTTCCGGCACGTATACACGCTGGAGGAGATCGCGGCGTTCCCGCTGATCCTGCTGGAGCGCAAGGCCTCCAGCCGTTTGTATCTGGAACGGTTCTTTTTGCAGAATGGGCTGAAGCTGAACCCGGAGATCGAGCTGGGCGCCCGGAGCCTGCTGGTGGACCTGGCGGCCATCGGCTTCGGTGTGGCCGGCGTGACGGAGGAGTTCGTCCGGAAGGAGCTGGACAGCGGACGGTTGAAAAAGCTGAAGACCTCCTTTGAGATACCGGCCCGCAGCGTGGATATGTGCCTGCTGAGCGATGTGCCCCAGTCCGCTGCCGCGGAGCGGTTCACGGACTTTGTCAAGGACAGCTTATCCAAGCTATGAGCAGGGCTTTTCGCTCCGGTAAAACCCACAAAAAACAGCAAAACACGCCTAAATAGTTCTCCGTTTTTCCCTGTCGCTTTTCCCTGCGAAATCAGGTATAGTAGGTGTACTATATCTCACGAGAGGAAGTGGTGGTCATGCAGCAGCTGAAGGAGCGTATCCTGCGGGAGGGCCGCGTCCTGCCCGGTAACATCATCAAGGTGGACGGTTTTTTGAACCATCGCGTCGACACGGCGCTGATGCGGGATCTGGCGGACGAGTTTGCCAAGTATTTTGACGTAAAAAATATCACGATGGTGCTTACGGCAGAGGCCAGCGGTATTGCGCTGGCGACGATCTGCGCCGAACGGTATGGTGTACCCATGGTCTTTGCCAAGAAGGCCAAGAGCGACAACATCGAGGGCGGTCTGTACCAGAGTGATATTTTTTCTTACACCTACAAGAAAAAGGTCACACTGCTGGTGAGCCAGGACTGGATCACCAAGGACGACAAGGTTCTCATCATTGACGACTTCATGGCCAAGGGCTACGCCATGCGCGGCCTGATCGACATCGTGAACAAGGCCGGCGCGCAGCTGGCGGGCATCGGCGTGGCGGTGGAGAAGGGCTTTCAGGACGGCGGCGACAGCCTGCGCCGGGAGGGCTATCCCATCAAATCCCTGGCCGTTATCGACAGCGCCGAGAACGGCGTGATCCGCTTCCGGGAGGACGACTGACATGAAAAAGGTGCTGGTTCTGGATTTCGGCGGGCAGTATAACCTGCTGGTGGCACGGCGTGTCCGTGAGTGCGGCGTATACTGCGAGATCAAGTCCTATCGGCTGAGCATGGCAGATATCCGCGCCTTTGGGCCAGATGCGCTGATCCTCACCGGCGGCCCCGCCACCGTGTTCGAGCCCAACGCCCCCATGGTGGACAGAGCGCTGTTTGAAATGGGCATCCCCGTGCTGGGCATCTGCTACGGGCAGCAGCTGATGATGCAGCTGCTGGGCGGTCAGTGCCGCAAGGCGGAGACGCGGGAGTATGGCAAGATACAGCTGACCCACACGGCCTCCCCTCTGTTTGCCGGTGTGCCGGAGACGTCCGTGTGCTGGATGAGCCACGGCGTGGAGGTGGAGCGTATCGCCCCGGGCTTTAAGGTCATCGCGACCACCGACGGCTGCGGCTTCGCCGCTGTGGAAAACTCGGATCGGAAGCTGTATGGCGTGCAGTTCCACCCGGAGGTGCAGCACACGGAGTACGGTATGCAGGTGCTGGAAAACTTCCTGTACAAGGTATGCGGCTTCAGCGCCGAGTGGACCATGGCGTCCTATCTGGACGAGGCCGTAGCGGAATGCCGGCGGCAGATCGGCAGCGGTCGGGTACTGCTGGCGCTGTCCGGCGGCGTGGACAGTTCGGTGGCGGCAGCGCTTTTGCAGCGGGCGGTTGGCGATCAGCTGACGTGCATTTTCGTGGACCACGGACTGCTGCGAAAAGACGAGGGCGACCAGGTGGAGCAGGTGATGAAGCATCAGTTCCATGTGGATGTGCGCCGCGTCAACGCGGGACCGCGCTTCCTGAGCAAGCTGGCTGGCGTTACCGAGCCGGAGCACAAGCGGAAGATCATCGGCGAGGAATTCATCCGGGTCTTTGAGGAAGAAGCCAAGAAAATCGGCGCGGTGGACTTCTTGGCTCAGGGTACCATCTATCCCGATGTGGTGGAGTCCGGCCTGGGCGGAGAGAGCGTGGTCATCAAGAGCCACCATAACGTGGGCGGCCTGCCGGACTGCGTGGATTTCAAGGAGATCGTGGAGCCGCTGCGGCGGCTGTTCAAGGATGAGGTGCGGAAGCTGGGCACCGAGCTGGGACTGCCGGACGAGCTGGTGTGGCGACAGCCCTTCCCTGGTCCCGGTCTGGCCATCCGCGTTATCGGCGATATCACCGAGGAAAAGCTGACCATTCTGCGGGAGGCGGACGCCATCTTCCGGGAGGAGATGAAGCTGGCCGGTCTGGACCGCACCACCAGCCAGTTCTTCGCAGTGCTGACCGATCTGCGGAGCGTGGGCGTCATGGGCGACGAGCGCACCTACGACTACACGCTGGCACTGCGGGCCGTGCAGAGCCAGGACTTTATGACAGCCACCTGGTCCCGCCTGCCCTATGAGCTGCTGGACAAGGTCTCCGGCCGGATCGTGGGTGAGGTGAAGCACATCAACAGAATTTGCTATGACATCACCTCCAAGCCGCCGGCAACGGTGGAGTGGGAATGATACGACCCCAAAGGTGGCCAAAAACTACAAATACGCCAAAACCTCCGGCTTCGCCGGAGGTTTTGGTTGTACCACGACAAAAGTTGTGGTATGCTGATGAAAAACAGCGGAGGAACACACCTATGCGTCTGATCTCATGGAATGTGAACGGGCTGCGGGCCTGTCTGAATAAAGGTTTCCTGGCCTTCTGCGCCCTTGCGGACGCGGATGTCATCTGTCTGCAGGAGACGAAGATGCGGCCGGAGCAGGCGCAGTTTGAGCTGGAGGGCTATCACCGATTCTGGAACAGCGCCGACAAGGCCGGATATTCCGGCACGGCTGTTTTCACCCGACGGGAGCCGCTGGCGGTGACATACGACTTTGGCGAGGATATCCACCGGCATGAGGGACGGGTCATCACGGCGGAGTACGAGGATTTCTTTCTGGTGTGCTGCTACACACCCAATTCCAAGGACCAGCTGGCACGGCTGGACTACCGGATGGCGTGGGAGGACGACCTGCGGGAATACCTCTTGGAACTGGACGCCAAAAAGCCGGTGGTGTACTGCGGGGACCTGAACGTGGCCCATCAGGAGATCGACCTGAAAAATCCCCAGTCTAATCGGATGAACCCAGGCTTCTCCGACGAGGAACGGGACAAAATGACGCAGCTGCTGAGCAGCGGGTTCGTGGACACGTTCCGGGCGCTGTATCCAAAGCGGACCGGGGCGTACTCCTGGTGGAGCTACCGCTTTCACGCACGGGAGAACAACGCGGGGTGGCGTATTGACTACTTTATCGTGTCAGCACGGCTGATGCCCCGGGTGAAGAATGCGGATATCTGGCCGGAAATCACCGGCAGCGACCACTGTCCGGTGGTGTTGGAGCTGACGGAGTAGGGCATTATCTGTAGCGAGCAAAAAAGACCGCCTTTCGGCGGTCTTTTTCGTATAACGACATTTTTTAACCCTCGCTGCTGGTGTCGGCAGGATTTTTAACGGGGATCAGTTCGCCCATGAGGACGTAGCGGGCATTATCAAAATCGTAGTCGCAGGTGCTCAGGGTCAGGATGCTGCCCGTGGGCACACCGGAGCCGGACTTGAAGGTGGACTCGTTGATACACTGCTGGAGATAGCTGTCGCTGAGAGAGGTGGCATACACATCGGCGTCATGATCCACAATACAACCGGCAAACAGGTTGACCTTGTAGGTCTGGTTGGGGGTGTACAGATAGAAGTAGGGATGCGCCTCGTAATAGCTCTGGCTCTTGTAGTTCATCAGGGACGCGAACATCATGCCGGTCTTCATATTGTGGCCGTAGATGAGGTTGTTCTGAGAGGTGAAGTCAGAGTTACAGCGGATATCCAGGAAGACGGTGCCGTTCTTGTTGTCCTTGCCGTCGATATCGCGGTACAGATAGTACTCGCCGCCCTCGTCCGCGGACTGCACGATGGGCAGCTGCAGCGTCGTATTGGCGCTATACACATAGCCCACCACGTCGGGGTACTTGGCCTGCATGGCGGTGAAGTCCACCTTGATGCTCTCTTCATCCTTCTTGACAGGCTTCTTCGTCTCCTGGCTGTCACCGTCGGTGCTGTCGCCGTCGGTATCGGTATCGCCGGCGGTATCGTCCGGACTGATGAAGTCCTGATTGATATTGTCGTTGATCCTCTCGGTGTCCTTCTGTTCCTTCAGATACGAAATGATCTTGACGGACGAGAACACCAGCACGCCCACCAGGATCACCAAAACGGCGTAATACAGGGCTTTTCCGTTCTTTCTGCCGCCGCGGCTCCTTCTGCTGCGGTGACGACTGCCGGTACGCTCGGCCGGCTGCTCTTGCTGCACACGGGATCTTCTCTTGGGTGCATCGTTCATGGGTACACGCCTCCTTATCGTTGGGTATTGTAACAGGTTTTTTCGTTCAGTGCAAGGGATATAGACAAGATGTAATGAAATTGTAACAGTTTCTCTTTACTTCTGAGAAACCAGGGATTACAATAGAAATGTTGGCTGCCGTATAGACGGCGGAGCCGCCGGCTCCGTTCCATCAAAAAGATAAAGGAGAACCACAATGATCTATTTCAACAGTGATTATCTGGAGGGCGCGCACCCCTCTATCATGGTCAGGCTGGCCGAGACGAACATGGTACAGACCGTGGGCTACGGCGAGGACGAATACTGTGAGGCGGCGCGTGAGAAGATCAAGACCGCCTGCCAGGCCCCGGAGGCCGACGTGCATTTTCTGGTGGGCGGCACCCAGACCAACACCACCGTCATCGCCGCCATCCTGCGGCCCTGGCAGGGCGTGATTTCCGCCGTCAGCGGTCACATCAACTGCCATGAGGCCGGTGCCATCGAGTCCACGGGCCATAAGGTCATCACCCTGCCCACCACCAACGGCAAGATCACTGCGCAGCAGGTGCAGGACTATGTGGAGTGGCACAGAAACGATGAGTCCACGGAGCACATCGTCCAGCCCGGTATGGTGTACATCTCCCACCCCACTGAGGGCGGCACGCTGTATACCAAGGCGGAGCTGACGGCGCTGTATGACACCTGCCGCCGGTACGGCCTGCCGCTGTTCATTGACGGCGCACGGCTGGGCTATGGCCTGATGGCAGAGGAGAGCGACATGACGCTGCCAGAGATCGCGCGGCTGTGCGATGTGTTCTACATCGGTGGCACCAAGGTGGGCGCCCTGTTCGGCGAAGCCGTTGTCATCATGAACGAAAATCTGAAAAAGGATTTCCGCTTTATTATGAAGCAGCGGGGCGGCCGCATGGCCAAGGGCCGGCTGCTGGGCGTTCAGTTCGACACGCTGTTCACCGACGACCTGTATTTCAAGATCTCCCGCCACGCCATTGAGATGGCTCATCAGATCCGGGACATTTTCGTCTCCGCGGGCTATCCCCTGCTGTTCGACTCCCCCACCAACCAGCAGTATCCCATCATGTCGGATGACGAGCTGGCCATTCTGGGCAAAAGCTTCGGCTATGAGTACTGGGAGCGTGTGGACGAGACGCACTCCGGCGTGCGCTTCTGCGCTAGCTGGGCCACAAAGCAGGAGCACGTGGACGCCCTGCGGGCGGCTGTGAACGCGCTGAAGAAGTAAGCGTTCCTCTGCTGTGAGATAAGCATAGCGCAGGTAGCTGAAATGCACCTTAAAGTTACTTAAAAAAATTCCCCGACGATGTCGGGGAATTTTTTTAGCAAAGCAAAGGCACCCTCGCAGGGTGCCTTTGTCGATAGCGTACTTACGCCTTGGGGCCGGCAGCCACGACCTCGTCGCTCATGTGGGTGTACTTCTTGAAGTTCTCCACAAAGCTGGAGGCCAGCTTCTTGCAGCTCGCCTGATAGGCCGCCTTGTCCTCCCAGGTGTTCTCGGGGATCAGCAGCTCACTGGGCACGCCCTCGATACTGGTAGGCACCTGCACGCCGAAGGTAGGATCGGTGACGAACACACTCTTCTCGATCTCACCGGTGAGGGCGGCGGTGACCATAGCGCGGGTGTAGCTGAGCTTCATGCGCTTGCCGGTACCGTTCCAGCCGGTGTTGACCAGATAAACCTTCGCGCCGGCCTTCTCCACCTTGTCGGCCAGCATGGCGGCATAGACAGAGGGATCCAGGGGCAGGAAGGGCTCGCCGAAGCAGGTGGAGAAGGTAGGCACAGGCTCGGTGACGCCGATCTCCGTGCCGGCTACCTTGGAGGTGAAGCCGGAGACGAAGTAGTACATGGCCTGGTTCTTATCCAGCTTGCTGATGGGGGGCAACACACCGTAGGCATCGGCGGTCAGGAAGATGACCGTCTTGGGAACGCTAGGGCTCATGCCGGACAGCTCGGCGTTGGGGATATACTCCACGGGATAGCCCACGCGGGAGTTGACGGCCAGGGAGTCGTCGTCGAAGTCGAACTCGCGGGTGTCGGGATCCATGACCACGTTCTCTACCAGCGCGCCGAACTTGATGGCATTGTAGATCTCCGGCTCACCCTCGGGGCTCAGGTTGATGCACTTGGCGTAGCAGCCGCCCTCGAAGTTGAAGACGGAGTCGTCCGCCCAACCGTGCTCGTCATCGCCGATGAGCATACGGTTGGGATCGGCGGACAGCGTGGTCTTGCCGGTGCCGGACAGGCCGAAGAACACGGCGCTGTCGCCGTTCTTGCCGATGTTGGCGGAGCAGTGCATGGGGAACACGCCCTGCTTGGGCAGCACATAGTTCATCACGGAGAAGACGGACTTCTTGATCTCGCCGGCGTACTGGGTGCCGCAGATCACCACCTCGTGGGCCTCGTAGTCCACCAGAATGGCGGCCTCGCTGCGGGTGCCGTCGATCTCGGGGATGCACTTGAAGCCGGGGGCGGCGATGATGGTATAGTCCTCCTTAAAATCCTTCAGCTGCTCGGCCGTGGGGCGGCGCAGGAGCTGGTGGATAAAGAGATTCTGGCTGGCCAGCTCGTTGACGATGCGGAAGGCCTTGGTGTACTTGGGATCGGCGCCGGCAAAGCCGTCAAAGATAAAGATCTCCTTGCCCTGCAGATAGGCGATGACCTTGGCGCGGATGGCATCGAACTTGGCCTTCTCGATAGGACGGTTCACCTTGCCCCAGGCGATGTCGTCATGGACGGCAGGGGTGTCCACGATAAACTTGTCATTGGCACTGCGGCCGGTGTATTTCCCGGTCTTGACCACCAGGGCGCCGGTGTTGGACAGCGTACCCTCGCCGCGGCAAAGCGCGTGCTCGGTCAGCTGTGCGGGGGTCAGATTACGATAGACCGCCTTGGCGTTGATGATACCCAGCTTTTCCAGTCCGTAAGTTTCCATTTGCAAAACCTCCTGTTTGAAATGTCACCGCGTCCGCCGCCGGCGGCGCGTTGCTTGCTTGTTCACTTTGGATTATACCATACGTTTAGGACAGTTAACAGTCCTTTTTCGCATTTTTCCTGAAAATCTTTCTTTATCTCTGAAAAATTTTTATCATTTCATTCGGTGAGCGCACAGTGGCAAAAAGTGTTCCGCCGCCGGATCCCGATCGCATACTTTTCTCTTTACGCAAGGATAACACCGTATTATGATAATGTCAATTTGCGAAAACCACGATTTTCTAAGAGGAGCGCCGCACTATGGCACACAAAATACCATATATCAAATACCTCTCGGCTCTGCTGCTGTCCGGCCTGAACGGCGTGGTGATACTCAACGGCGTTAGCGGCGGTACACGGAGCGCCGTGTTTTTCTCCGTGCTGCTGCTGGGCGAAACGCTGACGCCGCCCGCTGGCTGGACGCGGCCATGGTGCTGAGCAGTGCCATGCTGGGGGAATTCGTACATCCGCGAAAGTAACGGAAACGATCTCCCCGCCTCCCCCGTGCAAAGCGCAAAACCTCCGGCTGAGCCGGAGGTTCTGCTTTATTTGGCGCATATCTCGCTGATGGCTGCCAGGAGCTCCGTTTTGCCAGTGCCCTTCTCAGCGGAAAAGGGGATCAGCAGCGCCTCCTCCGGCAGGGTCAGTGTCTGGCGGATCAGGGCCAGATTTGGCTCGATCTCGCTCTTTTTCAGCTTGTCCAGCTTGTTGGCTACAACGATGACCGGGCAGCCGGTGCCCTTGAACCAGTCGCACATGGTCACGTCATCGGCGGTGGGCTTGTGCCGCGCATCCACGATCAGCACGCCCAGGGTAATGAGCCCCTCCTCGGCGAAGTAACGCTCCATCAGGCGGCCCCAGCGGTCGCGCTCCTCCTTGGAGACCTTGGCATAGCCGTAGCCGGGCAGGTCGGTGAAGTATAGCCTGCCGTCGATGTCAAAATAGTTGATCTGGCTGGTCTTGCCGGGGGTAGCGCCCACCCGGGCGAAATTCTTGCGGCCCAGCAGCCGGTTAATGACGGAGGACTTGCCCACATTGCTGCGCCCCGCGAAGGTGACCTGGGGCTTTCCGTCGCGGATAAATGTCTCCGCCCTTACGGCCGAGAGCACGAACTCCGCCTTATTAAAGTTGATCGCCATGACGCACCTCCTGCATAGCCGGACTACCCATCACCGCCAGATGCTCCACCGCCGCCTCTTTTTTCGGCAGGGTCAGTGCATGGGCAAACACGGCGTCCACCGTCTCGGCAGTGATAAAGCGCAACGCCTCCCGTACGGCAGGATCGATGTCCGCCAAATCCTTCTCGTTTTCCCGGGGAATGATGACGGTCCGGATGCCGCTGCGCTTGGCGGCCATGGTCTTCTCCCGCAGACCGCCGATGGGCAGCACGCGGCCCCGCAGCGTCACCTCGCCGGTCATAGCCACATCGTGGCGCACGGCGCGGCCTGTCAGGGCCGACAGCATAGCCGTGGCGATAGCGATTCCGGCGGAGGGGCCGTCCTTGGGCACCGCACCCTCCGGAAAGTGGACATGAATATCCTTGGTCTTATAGAAATCCGGGGCAATGCCCAGCTCGGCGGCACGGCTCCTCAGGCAGGTATAGGCCGCCTTTACGGACTCCTGCATCACCTGGCCCAGATTGCCGGTAAGCTCCAGCTTGCCGGTGCCGTCCATCACACCTGCCTCCACCTCCAGCAGCTCGCCGCCAACCTCGGTCCACGCCAGGCCGTTGACCACACCGATCTGGTCGATCTTGCTGCGGGTATCCTCGGCATAGGGCGGCGTATCCAGGAATTCACGCAGGTTCTTAGCTGTAATGTCTATGCGCTTTACGCCTGTTTCCACCAAACGCATGGCGGCGCGGCGGCACAGCTTGCCCAGCTGGCGCTCCAGCGTGCGGACGCCGGACTCCTTGGTATAGTCGGTAATGATGGCCCGCAGGGCTTCATCGTCCAGGCGCAGCTGGCCGCGGCGGATGCCGTTCTCCTTCAGTTGCTTGGGCAGCAGATGCTCCCGGGCGATGTGCAGCTTTTCTTCGTCGGTGTAGCTGCCCAGCTCGATGACCTCCATGCGGTCGAGCAGCGGACGGGGTATGGTGGATGTGGTGTTGGCGGTGGTGATGAACATCACGCGGCTCAGGTCCACAGGCAGCTCGATGAAGTGGTCGCGGAAAGCCCCGTTCTGCTCACTATCCAGTACCTCCAGCAGGGCCGAGGCCGGGTCGCCCCGCATATCGCTGGCCAGCTTGTCGATCTCATCCAGCACCAGCAGAGGGTTCATGGTACCGGCGCGGGTCAGGGCCTCGATAATGCGGCCGGGCATAGCGCCGATATACGTCTTGCGGTGGCCGCGGATATCCGCCTCGTCCCGCACGCCGCCCAGACTCAGCCGGGCGCACTTGCGGTTCATGGCCTTGGCCACGGACAGAGCCACGGAGGTCTTGCCCACACCGGGAGGCCCCACCAGGCAGAGTATCCTGCCCTTGGCGTCCGGGTTCAGCTGCCGCACGGCGATAAACTCCAAAATGCGCTGCTTCACCTTATCCAGGCCATAGTGGTCCTTGTCCAGTATCTTTCGGGCCTGCGCCACATCCGCCCTCTCCCGGGTGAATTTGTGCCAGGGCAGCTCCAGACACACATCCAGATAGTTGCGTATCACCGAGGCCTCGGCGCTGCCGAAGGGCTGCTTGCCCAGGCGCTCCACCTCTTTTGTCAGCTTGGTATGTATCTCCTCCGGCAGGTCCGCCGCCTGTATCCTGGCGGCGTACTCCTCCAACTCCTCGTCGCCGTCATCCCCCAGCTCGTGCTGCAATACCTTCACCTGCTCCCGCAGGATCATGTCCTTCTGCACCTGGGCCACGCGGCGGCGCACCTTCTGCTCCATCTCGCTCTCCAGCGAGATGACGTCCACCTCATGGGTCAGGATATCGTTGACGATACGCAGACGCTTATCCGGGTGCAGCTCCTCCAGCACCCGCTGACGGTCCTGGTGCCGCAGGGTGATATTCTGGGCGATCAGGTCTGCCAGACGGCCGGTATCACTGCAATCCAGCACCGCGGCGGCGAAGTCTTCGCCGATGCCGTTGGCCAGCTCGCGGTATTCACCGAAGAGCACATAGGTCCGGCGTATCAGCGCCTCGCTGCGGGCCGTATGGCGGGCCGCCGTCTCGGGCAGCAGCTCGGCCTGGGCCTGCAAAAACGGTTTTTTCTGCCACAGCCGGTGCAGCCGCGCCCGGCTCTCACCCTCCGCGATGACACGCACCGTAGTGTCCGAGGTCTTGATGATCTGCAAAATATGACACACCGTGCCGATGGTGTACAGATCCTCCTCTCCCGGCTCCGCCGTGGACAGGTCCTTCTGCGTCACCGCCAGCAGCCGGCGGTCATTCTCCATGGCGTTGTCCAGAGCGAAGATGGAGATATCGCGCTCCGCGTCAAAGGACACCGTCTGCCCGGGGAAAGCCGTCAAGCCGCGCAGTGCCAGCACCGGAATGTTCCGGGTGATCGTTTCCATAGTTGCCTCCTTTCTCCCGCCGGACGGCGGGCGTTGGGAAAAGGGTAGTATCCGAACTGCCGGAAAAGCCTTGGCTTTTCCGGCAGTCTGAGTCTCTGTTAAGACGCCGGGGCGGTGGAGGTCTTCTCCGCCGTGCCGGTCTTGAATTTAGCGCGCTGCGCCACCTTTTCCGGGTCGTGCAGCACCGTGGGCTCGGCATTCCCATCCACACACGCCTTTGTGATGGTCACATCGGTGATGGTGGGGTCGGAGGGCACATCGTACATGACCTTGGTCAGCAGTCCCTCCATCACCGCCCGCAGACCACGTGCGCCGATGTTCCGTGCCAGCGCGGTGTCCGCCACCGCCTCCAGCGCGTCCTGATCGAAATGCAGCTCCACACCATCGTAGCTGAGCAGCTTCTGGTACTGCTTCACCAGCGCGTTCTTCGGCTCGGTGAGGATACGCACCAGATCCTCCCGGGTCAGGCCCTGCAGGGCGGTGATGACCGGCATACGGCCTACCAACTCGGGGATGATACCGAACTTCAGCAGATCATGGGGCTGGACCTGCTGGAACAGTTCGCCGGTATGGCGCTCTTTCTTGCTCTGCACCGCATTCTCAAACCCCATGCTGCGCTTGCCCACCCGATCCTCAATGATCTTCTCCAGACCGTCGAAGGCGCCGCCGCAGATAAACAGGATGTTGCTGGTATCCAGCTGGATAAACTCCTGATGGGGGTGCTTGCGCCCGCCCTGGGGCGGCACATTGGCAACAGTGCCCTCCAATATCTTCAGCAGCGCCTGCTGCACGCCCTCGCCGGACACATCGCGGGTGATGGACGTATTCTCGCTCTTGCGAGCGATCTTGTCGATCTCATCCACGTAGATGATGCCCCGCTCGGCCAGCTCTACGTCGAAATCCGCCGCCTGCAAAAGGCGCAGCAGTATATTCTCCACGTCGTCACCCACATAGCCGGCCTCGGTCAGTGTGGTGGCATCGGCAATGGCAAAGGGGACCTTCAGCACCCGCGCCAGCGTCTGGGCAAACAGCGTCTTGCCGGAGCCGGTAGGACCGATCATCAGGATATTGCTTTTCTGCAGCTCCACATCCTCGTCGCCGCCGAAATAAATGCGCTTGTAGTGGTTGTACACCGACACGGACAGCGCCACCTTGGCTGCCTCCTGCCCGATAACATACTGGTCCAGCACGTCGTGTATCTCCTTGGGCGTAGGCAACTCGTCCATGCTGTCTATACCGTCAGCGCCCGCGGTGTAGCCGTCGTTCAGGATATCCATACACAGCTGGACGCACTCGTCGCAAATTCGGACACCGGGACCCTGAATCATGCGATGGACCTGACTCTCCGGCTTGCCGCAGAACGAGCAGCGCAGGGCCTTCTTATCTTCTGCCATTCGTTTTTACCTCTTATATATGACCTTATCCACCAGACCGTATTCCCGGGCCTCCTCCGCGATCATCCAGTTGTCGCGCTCGGAATCCGTCTTGATCTGCTCCGGCGTCTTGCCGGTATTCTCCGCCATGATCTTGTTCAGGCGCTGCTTGATCTTCAGGAAATGCTCCACATCGATCTCCATATCCGTGACCTTGCCCTGGGTACCGGCGGAGGGCTGGTGGATCATGATCTCCGCGTTGGGCAGCGCGATGCGCTTTCCCTTGGCACCGCTGGACAGCAGGAACGCACCCATGCTGGCGGCCATGCCGATGCAGATGGTGGACACGTCGCACTTAATGTACTGCATGGTGTCATAAATGGCCATACCGGCGGTCACGCTGCCGCCGGGGCTGTTGATATACATCTGAATATCCTTGTCGGGGTCCTGCGCCTCGAGATAGAGAAGCTGCGCCACGACGAGGCTGGCGGTGGTATCATTCACCTCTTCGCCCAGGAATACGATACGGTCGTTGAGCAAGCGGGAGAAAATGTCATAGGAACGCTCACCGCGGTTGGTCTGCTCCACAACGTAAGGGACTAAGCTCATAAAAAATACCTCCTGTATGATAGATGCCTGATTATACCCACCCGACTGTGTTTTTCATAAGAGCCCGCGGCGGCGGGGGAAATGTTTTCACCCCGCCGCGCCGGCTTTTCTCTCTTGTATACAGCGAATTACTCCGCGTCCTTCTTGGCGGTCTTCTTAGCCGCAGGCTTCTTGGCGGGGGCCTTCTCGGCCTTCTCCTCACCCTCGGCCTTCTTCGTCGTCTTCTTGGCGGCAGGCTTCTTGGCAGGCTTCTCCACGATCTCGCCCTCGGCCTCCAGCTCGGCCTTCTCCTCAGCGGGGGCCACAGCCTTGGCGCTGTCCGCCACGACCTTGATGACCTTCTCACGGATGACCTGCTCCTTCACTTCCTCGGGGCGCAGATACTTCTTCACGGTATCCAGATCCATACCGTATTTGTCGGCCACGTTCTTCATCTCAGCCTCCACCTCGTCGTCGGTGGCATCCAACTTCTCGGCATCGATGATCGCCTTGACGGCCAGATCCATCTTCACCTGCTGCTCGGCAGGGCCGTAGGCCTGCTTGATAAAGTCGGCCTCGGTGGTGTTGGTCATCTTCAGATACTGATCGAAGGGAATACCCTGGGAGGCCAGCTGCTGCTTGAAGCCCTCGGTCATCTGAGCAGCCTGCAGCTCCACCATCTCGGTGGGGATCTCGGCCTCGACGCCCTCGGCCACCTTGGCCATCAGCACGTCCTCGAAAGCGCGCTGGGCAGCCTCGGTGCGCTCGGCGGTCATCTTCTTCTTGATATCGGCCTTCAGGTCCTTCAGCGTGTCGAACTCGGACACATCCTTGGCGAACTCGTCGTCAATGGCGGGGACCTCCTTGACCTTGACCTCGTTGATCTTCACATGGAAGATCACGGGCTTGCCGGCCAGCTCAGGGGTGTAGTTCTCGGGGAAGGTGATGTCGATATCCTTCTCCTCGCCGGCCTTCATGCCGATCAGCTGGTCCTCGAAACCGGGGACAAAGCTGCCGGAGCCGATCTCCAGATCAAAGTTCTCACCCTTGCCGCCATCGAATGCCTTGCCATTATCAAAGCCCTCAAAATCGATATCCGCGGTGTCGCCCTTCTTCACGGCGCGGTCCACGGAGACCAGACGGCTGTTGCGGTCCGCCATCTCCTTCAGCCGAGCGTTCACATCGGCAGCAGCCACCTTGACCTCCGCCTTAGGCGCCTCCAGGCCCTTGTACTGGCCCAGCTTCACCTCAGGGTATATGGCCACGGTGCACTTGAACACCACACCGTCCTTGGTGCAGCTCTCCAGCTCCACCTCGGGATAGCCGACGACGTTCAGTTCCTGCTCCTTCACGGCGGCCTCATAGGCGTCGGGGAGAATGATATTCACGGCTTCCTCATAAAAGACCTCGGCGCCGTACATCTTCTCGATGATCTTACGGGGGGCCTTACCCACGCGGAAGCCGGGTACGTTGATCTTACCGCGCATCTTCAGATACGCTTTGTTGACGGCGGCCTCGAATTCCTCGGCGCTCGTCTCGATGGTCAGTGCGACCCTGCTCTTTTCCAGTTTCTCGCAGCTTTTCACAGTCATTTGTTATTTCCTCCGTTCCGCATGGACAGGTTGTCGTGCCGATGTCCATACAATATAGTATCATAGCAGAAAGCTACGAAAATTTCCACTATTTTTTTTAGTTTTTTCCCTGTTTTTTCAGATTTCTGTATGCCGCAGCAATTAGTGATCAATCGCAAATCTTGACAGGGGTAAAATCCAGGTAGTCAGCGGCCACCAGATGGAATTCCGTGTTGTAATGGCGGCCCTCCAGCGCACGCTTCTGGGCGGCGCCGTGGAGGTGGCCGAAATAGCACTCCTTAACGCCGTAGCGCTGCAGCAGGCGCAGTATCTCCGGACATTCATAGCCCTGATACAAAGGCGGGTAATGCAGAAAACATATCTTTTTACAACTTTCTCCCGCCATTTTCAGGGATGTTTCCAGCCTTCCGACCTCCCGCGCCAACATTTTTTCGTTGTGTGTGCCCTGGTTGTCCAGCTCGTAAAACCAGCCGCGGGTGCCGCATAGCGATATATCGTTATAATGCAGGCAGTTGTTGTGCAGTATCTCCAGGGAGCGCAGCCCGTGCTCGTCAAAAAAGCGCTGCATTTTGGCAGCGGTGTTCCACCAGTAATCGTGGTTGCCCTTCATCAGTACCTTGCGGCCCGGGAGGTTGTGGATGAACGTTAAATCGTTCAGTGACTCCTCCAGGCTCATACCCCAGCTGAGATCGCCGCAGAGCACGGTGGTGTCATTTTCCGTCACCGCCGAGAAACCTCGTTGTATCTTCTCCACATAATTCTGCCAGCGGTCGCCGAAGATATCCATAGGCTTGTCGCTGCCCAGGGACAGGTGCAGATCGCCGATGGTATAGAGTGCCACAGGTCCCCTCCTCTCTTTATTTTCAGTATATGTAATGTGATATCACTTCACAATATCCTTCGCCAGTTGTTCCAGAAAATATCCTCCAGCAGCGACTGGGGATACCCCCTCTCCTCCAACGCCTGATAGAGCTTAGCCACGTCCTGCACGCCGGTCATGCCGGCAGCCAGGGCCTCGCAGCCATCCAGGTCGCCGCCGATGGCAACTGTCGACTCGCCGCTAAGTGAGAGAAAATGCTCGATGTGGGCAATGAGATCGTCCATGTGGCCGCCGCCTACGAAATCGAGGTAGAGATTGATGCCGACCACGCCGCCGGTATCGCGGACGGCGCGGAACATATCATCGGTAAGATTTCGTCTGTGCGGGCACAGACCGGGGGTGCGGGCGTTGGAATGAGAGGCCACGACGGGGCCTTTCGCTGCCTGTATCACGTCCCAGAAACCGGCATCAGATATGTGAGAAACATCTGCAAATATTCCGTATTCATACATTTTTGCAACGAATTCACGACCATAAACAGACAATCCGCGGTCAGGCTCATCGGCGCAAGAGCCTGAGAGGACATTGGCGTTGTTCCAGACCGGATTGATCAGTCGGACGCCCCAGGAGGCCACGGTTTCCAGGTGATCCAGGGCACAGTCCAGCAGGTCGGCCCCCTCGACGCTCAAGAGCGCGGCGGTCCGGTGCCGGGCAGCTGCGGCGTCCACCTCCGCGCCGGTTTTGCAGCGTGAGACCAGATCGGAATTTTCCTGTATTTGGGAAAGGAACCAATCGTGCATTTCACGAAGTTTCGTCCATGCGGTATTTGGGGGCAGCGCGCGTACATCGTCGTACAGGGCAAAAAATTGAGCGCGTTTCCGGTAGTGTTGACCACGGAGCAGGTCCACGTGGCCCCTGTTTTCCCGCAGGGCGGCGCAGGCGGAAAAGTAGGCGCGGCACTCGTCCTCCGTAGCGCCGTAGTCCGGCACCGCCTCTCTTTTCATGCAGCGCCATATCGTATCACAATGTCCGTCAAAATACGGTATATTCTGTATTTCCGTCACAAAAATATTCCTTTCTTACAGCAGCGAAGGCAGGCTGTACCCCCCTGTTTTTTTCGGTTTTCTTTCCAATTTCTGTCACTGAAAGGCATCCTCTACATACACGATACGGACGCTTTTTTCATCCCCGGGCGCGGCGGCGTAGACCTCGGCCACATCAAAGCGGGCGGGGCAATCCAGGCCGTTGTCGCAGAGGTAAAAGAGCGCGGTTTTTCGGATACGGGCCTGTTTGCCGGCGGTGACGTATTCCCGGGGCAGGCCCATCTGCGTATTGGTGCGGGTCTTGACCTCCACGAAGCAGAGGACGCTCTTATCCCAGGCGATCAGGTCGATCTCGCCGAAGCGGCAGCGGTAGCTGTGTGCCGCCAGCTTATACCCTTTTTCCCGGAGATAGTCGGCCACCAGAGCCTCGCCCCAAACACCTTCTGAACGGCTCATCGTTAACCTCCCCTTTTCGACGCGGTCTGCACAGGAAAAAATCCCGCTATTTTCTGTGCAGATACCTGTATTTTGTTTAAACGTTTCTGATACCTTGTCTCTACTTTTTTATACCGGATCTGTATCTGCTCGGTATCCGGGCTGTACCTTATGTGAGTATTCTGTAGATGCTCTGTGCCATGCCGTGAAAAACGCTTTATGTCCGCCCACCGGCGGACCATTTTTTCAGGAAGGACATACGATGTTCCGCGCATGGGCCGAACTTATCCAGCATTTCGTAATGCAGCTTTGTACCGTAGCCCTTGTGCCTTGCAAACTGATACTCCGGGTACTGCTTATCCAGCACGTCGATGACATAGCGGTCACGGCTGACCTTGGCCAGGATGGAGGCGGCGGCGATGGAGGCGGCGTGCGCGTCACCGCCCACGATACAGCGGTGGGGCGTGGTGACGGCAGCGAACTTACCGTGGTCACGGTTGCCGTCGATGAGGGCGAAGTCCGGCCGTGGTGCCAGACCATCGATGGCCAGCTGCATGGCCTTCATGCGGGCGGAGAGGATATCCGTCTCGTCGATCTCCCCAGCGGAGACGGAGGCCACGGACCAGGTCAGGGCCTGCTGCTGTATCCTCAGGAAAAGGGCCTCCCGCTTCTTTTCCGTCAGCTTTTTGGAGTCGTTCAGGCCGGGAAGCTCGAACTTCTCCGGGAGAATAACGGCGGCGGCGTAAACAGGTCCCATCAGCGGACCGGCACCGGCCTCATCCACCCCGCAGACAAGGGCATAGCCAGCGTCATGGGCCTGCTGTTCGTAGCTCAGATCTTCCATATCAGCAATACTCCACTATTATCTTCCTGCACGCGCGGCAGACGGAGGCGGAGAGCTTCGTTTCGCTGAAGGCAGACCCCGTCGAATAGTGCCAGCCGTCCAGCACGATGCCGTTCTGACCGGTGATGTATTTCTTCGTCAGGATCAGGGCATCGGCATCGCCGTCCGGCGGCAGAAAGTACAGACCGCGGCTGCCGCAGGCCAGGAGCTTACCCTGCTCCATCTCTTTTCCGCAAACGGGACAATTCATGGCGTTACCTCCTCCGTGGGTGCCGTCTCCAACGTGAAGCGGCCCAGCTTGCCGGCACGGAACTCGTCCAGCAGGATGCGGGCCATGCGCTCGGTGTCCACCTGGGCGCCGCGCATGAGAAACCCGCGCTTACGCCCGGCCTTCTCCAGCAGCTCGTAGCCGGTGTCGCCGGGCTCCACCTCTATTTTATAGCGTTCGGTGAGGGTATCGGCGTAGTGGGCGGCCAAATAGTCCATGAGATAGCAGGCCAGCTCCTCGATATCCAGCACATCGTCCTTCACCGCTCCTGTAAAGGCTAAACGCTTGCCAACCTCCGGGTCGTCGAACTTCGGCCAGAGGATGCCGGGGGTGTCCAGCAGTTCCAGCGTGGGGTCCACGGGCACCCACTGCTTGGAACGGGTGACGCCAGGACGGTCCTCGGCCCGGGCGGTCTTGCGGTGGGCCACCTTATTGATAAAGGTGGACTTGCCCACATTGGGGACACCCAGGACCATGACACGGACCACCTTGCCTACCTGGCCTCTGGCCGCGGCGGCGGCCAGCTTATCCCGCAGCAGCTCGCGGACGGCGGCGGAAAATTTCTCGGTACCCACGCCGTTTTTGGCGTTTGCCTCCAGCACGGCATAGCCTTGGGCGCGGAAATACTGGGTCCAGCGGCGGGTCTCGGCCGGGTCGGCCTGGTCGGCACGGTTGAGGACGATGAGCCGGGGCTTGCCGGCGGTCAGCTCGTCCACGTCCGGGTTGCGGGAGGACAGGGGGATGCGGGCGTCCACGATCTCGCAGACGGCGTCCATATTTTTGATCTCGGCGGAGATCATGCGCTTGGTCTTGGTCATGTGGCCGGGGAACCAGCTCAGATTGTCGATTTGCATGGGACACCTCCTGAAAAATCTTACAAAACCAGTCGGATATTCCGCCACCTCATCCGCCCCGTCGCGGGGCACCTTCCCCTCAAGGGGAAGGCAATTTGGTACCTGCGGCGGCGATGGTACCAACCTCTCAAGGAGAAGGCCGGCGGCTAACGCCGCACACCTCATCCGGCGCTGCGCGCCACCTTCCCCTCAAGGGGAAGGCATTTTGGTGCGGCGGTCATCTATATGGCGCAGAATATCCGCGCAAACCTCATCGTAGCGGCAGGTCACATCCGTATTCGCATAGCGCAGCACACGCAGACCTAATGCCGACAATGCTTCATCACGTGCCCTGTCCGCCTCTATGCCCGCGGTGTCGTAGTGCTGCGAGCCATCCAGCTCGATAACCAGCCGCGCTGCCGCACAGTAAAAATCCACGATGTACTGCCCTATCACTTTCTGACGGTTCACCGTAATGGGAAGGCCGCGCAGAAAGCCATACCAAAGGAGCCTCTCCTCCCGCGTCATCTCTCTGCGAAGTACCTGCGCGTTTGGCGTAAGATGTCTGTTATTTCGTGTGTTCATCGTCTCACCCCTTGCAGTATAGCACAGGGTGGAGAAAAAGAAAAGCACCCACTTTTGGTGGATGCTCTCTTTTGGATCGATGCTTACAGCTTCTCGCGGACCTTGGCTGCCTTGCCGACGCGGTCGCGCAGGTAGTACAGCTTGGCGCGGCGGACATAGCCGTGGCGCACGGTCTCGATCTTCTCGATAGAGGGAGAGTGGACAGGGAAAACCTTTTCCACGCCGACGCCGTAGGACAGGCGGCGGACGGTGATGGTCTCTTCGATGCCGCCGTGCTTCTTGGCGATGACGGTGCCCTCGAAGACCTGAACACGCTCACGGGCGCCTTCCTTGACCTTCACGTGGACGCGAACGGTGTCGCCCACCAGGATCTGGGGGACTTCCTTCAGCTGCTTCTCGTTCAGTGCTTTGATGAGATCCATGGATATTTCCTCCTAAATTATAGGTGTTCATGCCGCCATTTGGCGATATCCGCGCACATTTGGGATATCGGCGACAGAGGACCGCCCTTTTCACGCCATGATAGAATAGCATAGATGGCAGAGAAATGCAAGGGTTTTTTACTATATCAGCGAAAAATGTTGCCGGAGGCGTCCAGCAGCTCGCGGCGGCGGATACGGGTGAAGTCCGGGGTCAGCGCCGGCAGGTGGGCCGCGATGGCCTTCTCCAGCAGCTGAGGGTTCAGGCCGGGGTTCTGGGCCTGGACCACCACGGTGCCGGTAACGGCATGAGCGCCGGACAGGAAGTGCACTTCCTGTATCATGGGAGCGATATCGACGTCGGCCAGGTCCTTGCGCTTGGTGCGCTTCTGGATGACCAGCTCTGGGCGGGTGAACAGGGCCGTCAGGGCCTCGGCAGCGCCGGCGGGGACGCCGTCGTCGTACTCAAAGGTGACATCCGCCCGGAGATACGCCAGGTCGCGGACGGGGCGGGACGCCGGATAGCAGTCCAGCACGCGAAGGCCGGAGGGCATACCGGTGTTGAGCTTTTCCGCGATGCCGCTGCCGTCGGTGTCCTGGGTGACCTCGAAGTCCAGGAGCTCGCAGTCGCTGGACTGGCCCACGGGCAGGGGCAGGACGATGGAGATGATGGGATGGGGGTGGTAGCCCTGGGAGTGCTTGATGTCCAGCTCGGTGCGGGGAAAGGCGCGCTGGAAGGTGCGGAGCAGGTCCAGGTGGGAAATGTAGGAGGCCTGGGCCTCCTTGATGAACAGGAGACGGAGCTTAGACATCGCACTTCCCTCCTACAAGTTTGTTGGCGCCGCAGCCGTTGCAGCGGGTGCGGCAGTCGGGGGTGGTCAGGGACGCATAGGCCTGATGGCGCTCACGCTTCAGATAGTCCTGCGTCACGCCGGAGGAGATCATGCTCCACGGCAGCAGCTCGTCCTCGGACCGGGTGCGGTTGGCGTAGAAATGGGGGTCAAGGCCGCATTCGTCGAAGGCCTCCAGCCAGCGATCCAGGGAGAAATACTCCTCCCAGGCGTCAAGGTGAGCGCCTTTACGCCACGCTGTTTCCAACACTTTTCCCAGACGGCGGTCGCCCCGGGCCAGGACGGCCTCCAGGAAGCTGGTGTCGGAGTCGTGCCAGTTGTAGGTGACAGTCTTGGTCTTGATGGCGTCACGGAGCAGGGTCACACGGCGCTCGTACTCGGCCTTGGATATCTGCGGCTCCCACTGGAAGGCGGTATGGGGCTTGGGTACGAACCAGCTGGTGGAGACGGTGATGCGGACGCCCCGCTGCTTGTTCTGGGCGCTCTCGCGCCAGGCGTGCATGACACGGGCGGCCACGTCGGCAATGCCCAGGACGTCCTCGTCGGTCTCGGTGGGCAGGCCCAGCATGAAGTAGAGCTTCACGGCGCTGTAGCCGCCGGCGAAGGCCGTGCGGCAGCTTTGCAGCAGGTCCTCCAGTGTGACGTTCTTGTTGATGACGTCCCGCAGCCGCTGGGTGCCGGCCTCCGGCGCGAAGGTCAGGCCGGTCTTGCGGCCCTTGGCCAGCCGCTGCATCAGGTCCATGGAGAAGTTGTCGGCGCGGAGGCTGGGCAGGGACAGGCTGACATGGCGGGCATCGCAGAAGGGCTCCAGCTCGTCGCACAGGTCCGTCAGCGGCGGGTAGTCGCTGGTGGACAGGCTGGAGAGCGTGACCTCCTGATAGCCGGTGTCATCGCAGGAGCGGACGCAGTAGTCGGCGCAGAGGTCGCGGCTGCGATTACGGACCGGGCGGTAGACATAGCCCGCCTGACAGAAGCGGCAGCCGCGGATGCAGCCCCGGAACAGCTCCAGGGTGACGCGGTCCTGGACGATCTCGGTGGAGGGGACGATGGTATTTACCGGGAAATAGGACTTGTCCATGTCGTGGACGATGCGTTTTGTCACCACGGCAGGTGCGCCGTCGCGGGGCGTGATGGACGCCACGGTGCCGTCGTCGTGATAGGTCACATCGTAAAGGGACGGGACATAGATACCGTCCAGTCGGGCGGCGGCGCGGAGAAAATCGGCCTTGCTCCAGCCCTCGCGGCGGGCGCGGCGGTGGAGCTCCACCAGCTCCACGGTGACGTCCTCGCCCTCGCCCAGGCTGACCAGATCGATGAAGTCGGTCAGGGGCTCGGCGTTGTACATGGCGGTGCCGCCGGCGATGACCAGCGGGGTCAGGCCGGTGCGGTCCGCGGCGTGGAGGGGGATGTGGGCCAGGTCCAGCATATTGAGGATGGCGGGAAAGGCCATCTCGTAGCCAACGGAGAAGGCCACAATGTCATAGTCGGTGATGGGGTCGCCGGATTCCAGGGCAAAAAGGGGCATTTCCGCCTGACGCAGCTCGGCCTCCATGTCGCCCCAGGGAGCGAACACGCGCTCGCACCAGACGCCGGGGATATTGTTCATTACGCCGTAGAGGATACGCATACCCAGGTTGGACATACCGATCTCGTAGGTATCCGGGAAGCAGAAGGCGATGCGGGTGTCTACCGCCGCCTTGTCCTTGAGGATGGCGTTATATTCGCCGCCCACGTAGCGGGCGGGCTTTTGCACCCGGGGCAGGATGCGTTCCAGTCGTTTATCCATGGTGTAGTCCTCTCCCCTCCCCTGCCCGACGGAGCGTGGGCGGGGAGCTATTTCTTGTAACAGTTTATTTTATCCGGTTTTGCGCCGTTTGGCAAGACCCCTTTTACGGCCAGCCAGAGGACGCCGGGCAGCAGGAACAGCCCCGCGCCGGTGGTCAGCGTCAGGTACAGGCACAGGACCAGCAGGGCGGCGGAGACAACGGCGCCCACCGCATAGGCCACGCGGTCGGCGGTGTAGGGCTCGGTGCAGAGCGCCGTCAGCAGCCAGAGGAGGCGGCCGCCGTCCATAGGGCGGACGGGCAGCAAATTCAGCGCGCCCAGGATCAGGTGGGCGCCGGCGAAGGGCGCCAGCGCCTCACCGCCCACGGAGGACAGCAGCGCCCAGAGCAGGAGGTTGCAGCCGGGGCCGGCAGCCACGGCCAGCAGCTCGCCGCCGTAGGACAGGCGGTGGAGGTCCGGCACGTACAGCTCCGCGCCGGTGGCGGAGAGGGTCAGGCGGCGGGGCGGCTTGTGGAACGCATGGAGGGTCAGGACGTGGGCCAGCTCGTGGCACAGGGCGGCGGATAGGAGCGCGGCAGGCAGGGTCAACCCTCGGGAGAGCAGCAGAAACGCCGCCAGCAGCACCAGCGCAGAGGGCGAGACGGTGAGGGCGGCGGATGGCTTACGCAAATGTAACATAATAAATGGGGTTCAGATAGGTGTCGCCGTGGTGAAGTTCAAAATGCAGGTGAAAGCCGGTGGCACGGCCGGTATCCCCCATCTCGGCGATGGGGTCGCCGGCCCTCACCTGCTGGCCGTCGGAGGCGGTGATCTTACGGCAGTGGGCATAAAGAGTGGAAAAACCGCCCTCGTGGGTAACGGTAACGTAGCTGCCCAAGTCGGTGCTGCTGCCAATAGCCGTCACCGTTCCATCGGCAAAGGCGCGGATGACCGCGCCCTCCTCCCCCGCGATGTCCAGGCCGTAGTGAAATCGACCGTCGCCCTCCAGGGGGTCGCTGCGGCAGCCGAACAGTGAGGTGATCTGACCCGCCGAGACCGGGTCAACGTAGTCGAAGTCCAGGACCCGCTGGAGCATCTCCACATTGTCCGGCAGTGTCTCCGACCGGGAGACAGCAGGGGCGGCGGGTATCTCCGACGTGCCGAAAACGGCGGTGTAAGCATCGTTGAGGGCGTCGGAGACGGTGGACCCGTCCGCAAAGGCCCGGCCGGCAGCGGAGAACACCTCTACGAAGTCGGTATCGGCACCCAGCAGATCCAGCAGTGTGGCGCGGCAGCGATCCAGCGCCGCCGGAAAGAGAAATTTCATGGCGATGACCGCCAACAGCAGCGCGGCGGAGATCACCAACTGGACCATACGGCGACGGGCGCCGGGAACGGGCGCCGCAGCGGACTTCGTCCGGTCCGGGCGGGGCGCGGGGCGAGACGGGGCTTTGCGGGGCGGGACACTGCGGCGGGACGGGGCTATGCGTTTACCGGCGTAGGACACGGGGCGCTGGGACATGGCGGAACACCTCCTTCTTTTCCAGAGCACTATATGCAATAGACGAAGGCGTTAGACATACAAGTGAAAGTTGGGAAATTATACTTGACAGCCGCGCCGTCAGGAAATATAATAGGAGGGCTGACGGGGTGTAGCGCAGCTGGTAGCGCGCTTGGTTCGGGACCAAGAGGCCGGGGGTTCAAGTCCCCCCACTCCGACCAAAAAGGGAGGCCAAAAAAGATATTGGGGATAAAAACCCAGTGTTTTCAAGGCTTCCGAGGCCCGTAGATCAGTAGATCTACGGGCCTTATTTTATCGATATTTGACCTCGCACGATTCACTCAGACGGGAGTAAAACCCGCAGGTATTAAATGATATAGAGGACAGAAAAAGAGCGGCGATATTTTCTGTTGGAAAATATACGCTGCTCTTTCTTTTTGCCGGGGCCTCAAAAGAGGTCCCGGCTTTTTCATTTTCAGGGGAGGAATGAGTTTGGAAAATAAATATTTTACAGAGTTGGCACACCGCCTGCAGGCAGCCGGGATCACCACAGGACATCCGGAGAGGAACCAGCTGACAGTGTTGCTGAACGACCAGCCGGTCCTCTTTGTTTCATCAGAGAGCGATGTGTTCCTCCTCCCTGCCGGAAGCAATCCTCCGGAGGCCAGTGAACTATACCACAAAGTTGCCCAGACTGCAGAAGAAGTGTATGCCTATGTTGAGGCGATTCAGACCGCTCCCCTCCTTCATGCCAGCGGTCTGAGTGAGAAATTCCATCTGCTGGCGGATTTTGGCGGTGCGGTGCTGGCTGGGCGTGAATTGGGAAATGGCTGGGGTTATCAGTTTGTCACCTGGATCTGGGATCATGACAGGACCGGGGTGAGTCACGGACACTATTATGAGGAGGATTTCCAAGGAGCCAAACAGGACTTCGCCGTCCGCTCCGGGCTGATCTCCAAGGCCCAGCTTTTTTTGCCGGAGGAGTTAACGCAGCTCTATCGGGCCACAGACTATCTGCTGGATGAAGGACCTGAGCCGGAGGATGGCCAGCTCAAGGCCCTGCAGACTTCAAGAACAAAGATCGAATACACTGTCCCGGATCTGGTAGAGCGTTTGGAACAAAGCCAGGGACAGGAGCCACAAATGAATCTGTAAACGCACCGGAAGAATGGGGCCTGCATCTGCCGATGGGCAGAAAAGCAGGCCCCGTTCTTTATGCAGAAAGGAACAGCAATGACAAAATATTTTTCAAAAGACACTCCGTTGGCCAGTTTGGAGCGGATGATGATGAGTGTTCCCGGCTTTCAGAAACGGGGTGGCGGGATGATGGTTCTGTGCAGATTCCATTACAAAAAAGAGGATGTGGACTGCGCCTACTGCCAGAGCTATATGCGGCATACCTGTCAGGCGTCTGTTTGCCCATACATTCCGGAGCGGTTGGAAGCAGGGACTGTTAGCTACCAGGAACTTGCGGAGGGATGCCTCCACATGGCAGGCCACCAAAAGCTATGGAACCGGCTCAGCTCTCTTCCCAAAGGAAAGTCGCTTCCTCTCGTGTTGGAACCGGCCCATCGGCGCAGGCTGTCTGAGTGGCTGGAGGCTGGCATAGCCACCAGCTGCCCCCACGAGCTGGCGGCTGCCTATCTGCTCTCTTCCCGCGCCGGGCTCTGGCGGAGAGTGCTTCCCCATATATCTCACGGCAGGATCGATTTCTCCTCCATTTCCCTGCGGGGGATCGACCCGCGGGACTATCCTGTGTACAGGGCGGCCAAGGGCCTCTACTGCGGGACGCTGCTCATTACTTCCTCAGAATTGGCGGACGAGGAACAGGTCAGCAGCGAAGCCTTCGGTGATATTCTCAACGCTATGCTAATCGCGCGGTATGGAAAATCGATCATGGCTGCGGAGGTGAGAAAATGAGCTATGTGATCCAAGCGGTGCTAAGCAACGCCCAGCATCCGGAATATGGCCAGGTCACGATACCCTTCCCCATCCCCAATCAGAACTATGACTGCACGATAGAGCTGCTGGAACCCCTGGAGATCGGCGATACGCTCCGGCAGGATTGTCAGGTGGATGAGTTGGACAGCTTCTATACCGTCCTGAACGCTCTGATCGGCACACAGGTCACCCTTGATGAACTGGACTATCTGGCCAAGCGGCTGGACAGCTTTGATGACGGAGAGGCCGCCCAGTTCCAGGGGATGGCCCACAAGCTGGGGCTCTCGAAAATAAAGGACCTCATCAATCTGACCTTCTGCTGCCAGAAGGCCACTGTGATCACCGATTTTTCCGACCTTGAAAAAATCGGGCGGGAACATTACATGAATTTGAATGGCGGCTGTGCCAGAACAGAAGATCTGGAGGCGCTGGATGGGACCGAAACTGCCTATTTGCTCATTGACAGCGGAGCCGGGACAGTCACTCCCTATGGTGTGGCCTATGACAACAGCATGAAGTTGGAGCCGCTCTACAATGGGCGGCAGTTTCCGGAATATCTTTATGACAACAGCAGCATGGGATTGAAAATTGTACCAGCAGAAAACCAAGCCCCGGAACTGCTTTGGCTCCCCGCGTCAGAGCAGCAGATTCGCCGCACCCTGCTGCGGGCAGGCTGGCAGGATCCTGACCATGCGGACTACACGATAGATGTATTCCTGCTTCAGAAGGAGGCCGGCAGGATACTGAATGAAAAGCGAGACAGCCTGCATTCACTCAATGCCATGTGCGGTGCCATTGCAAAACTGGAGCAGAAAGACAGGGATAAGCTGGAAGCTGTGATCGTATTTGCAGAACCTGAGAATGCCGGTGCGATCCGTCGTCTGGCTGAAAATCTGGAGCAGTTCGACTTTATTCCCGGCATCCACACTCCAGAAGAATATGGAAGATACATGATCCGAGAGTCCGGCCGGTTTGAATATGATGATATTCTGGAGGCCTTCTACGATTACGAGGGCTATGGGCAGCACCGCATCCAACAGGAAAATGGCCGCTTCAGTGGCTATGGTTATGTGTCCTATCCCGGAACAATGGCGCTGGAGGATCTGATGGCAGAAGACCCAGCCGAAGCATATCAAGCGGAACAGGGCCTTCAGATGGGTGGGCTGGAATGAAACAACAGAAAAAGAACTGGCCTGCTGAAAGCAATATGACTGCCCTAAAAACACTGTCGCACACACTCCTGCATCTTGATATCCAACCTACAAAAATGTCACCGCTGGTGGTCAAGCACCCCTTTACAGACAGCGGCCTGGCTGGGATATATGCCGAGGATGGCAGCCTTTCGGTGGGAAATCTGCTGGACAGCCCTGATGCACTCCGCACTTGGAGGGAGAATTTCAGTCGGCGGATCAATGAAGCAGAAACGGCCATGAACCTCTTTTGTATGATTACGAAACCCTATCAATTCGGCTATCTGAGACTGGCGGCGGCACATCTGTCCGAGCAGGATATGGCCTCATTTCTCTCCTATGCATGGATCAGTACGGAAAGCCCCAACAATGACCCAAATCTCAGCCAAAGAGAACTGCTGTCCATGTTCCGATCCCTTGACCCGCAGAAGCTGATGGATCAGGAGGAATACACACAGTTCCAGAACTTGGACGATGTGGTGACGGTTTATCGCGGTGTGACATCGTATAACGCCAACAACATCAAGGCCCTGTCATGGACTCTGAACCGTGAAGTAGCTGAGTGGTTTGTCCACCGTTATGGCGAGGACGGCATAGTCTATGAAGCACAGATCAACAAAGAGCACACCTATGCCCTTTTTCTGGGCAGAAATGAGGAGGAAGTCATCGTTGACCCCAAGCGCCTCATCAATCTTGTCCCATCCCCATCACAAGAGCCAGTTCAGGGCCCAGATTTATCTATGTAGTGGAAGTCAAAAACATTTTTCAATTTCAGATAGCTATTGCTGTCAGAGTGTGGTAGTGTTCGTGTCGAATACCGATTGACCGGGAATGAGGAGGCGCAAATATTGAAATTGAAGATGACTTTAGATGAACTGATCAACACTATGGAACCGCAAGTCCGGAAGGATAAAGCCCTAATCTCCAAATGCATCGACGGCCTCACAGAATACGCCGCTGAGCTGCGGCAGAAAGCAGGAGATCCGGGCAAGGCGCAGACCCCGGACCTCCGCCGCTTGGTGAGCGAACTGGAGGGTTGTTGGGGCCTGGATACCGAGGTCGTAGACTATGTGGCAGCCTTTGACCGGAAGATACAGGAAGCGGATCAGGCAACCCACCCATGGGCCCCCACACAGGAGCAGAGGGGCGCTGTGATGAAAGGGATATGTCTCCATTCCGTGGATATAATTTCCAGTCTTGGGGCCGATGATGCCAGAGGCCGGGTGGCAGGATGTGAAAGGCTGATACAGGAAATCGCCGGATTCTGGGATTTTGACTCCCTGGTACCGGATGACTTATGCGCCCAAATAGAAGCCTCCCTCAAAGAGCAGGAGGTATGGGAAAACACGGTGGAGATGGGAGGGATACAATGAGCATCAATGTCTGGACCGATCCCATGCAGCACGCCGAATTGTTTGGAAAGCCTGTGCTCTTTACCAACTGGCTGATCCTGCGGGATTTGGTTCCCAAGGGCTGGCACTGCTATGATCTGCAGGGCACACAGAATAATCCGAATGGCCATGCTGCGCTGGTTGACAGGGAAAATATCTTCCACACAGGAACCATCCTCTCTCCCCAGCCCCTGAAGCGTGAAGGCACTGTCTCCCGCCGGGTCAATGGCAGCTTTCATCTGCTGGGTGAGGAAATGACGCTGGAGCAGTTCTGTGAGAAACATGATCTGGAATATCCCCAGGACACGCGAGAGTTCATACTGCGCCCCGCCTCTCCGGATGAGGCGGGGTTATTCTATTCCATGGATGCGGAGGAGGACAGGGTCCTGGGGACAGTGGGCCACCTGCGGATAGACTTCGGCCATGGTGGAAAGGAGTTCTGGCATACCTGGTGGCCTCATAACGACGACCAGTTCAACACACCGGAATTCAAGGATATTCTGCAGCGGTTTGTAGACAGCCTGCGGCAGGATGGCCCCTTAAAGGATCTGAAAGCCATGAGTACCTACTGTTGGCAGCACGGCGGCCCTATCACAGAAGATAAGCGCAGCTATGGCTATCTCGTAGAAGTGGGAAATTACCGTCTCTGCCTCCGCTGCACCCCTGTTATGGGCGACTATCAAGGGTACTGTTTATGTGCTTGAGCACATAAGAGATAATATGTGACGAGTTTGTCACGAGGGCGGTGGTGGGCGAAATGACTTGAAATAAGGGATTTTTTCATAAAAACACCTCACATAATATTTTGCGCTTGTCTGTCTGCGCACACCTTGGGATAATGAAAATAGTCGCTGATACAGTAAAATTTTCAAAGGAGTGATGCAGTATGAAGCAAGCTTGCTCATTAGAATCAATGGTTGATGCCGTACTGTCTGAAATGAAAAGACGGGGCAATGCAAAAAATACCATCGAACGGCATGAAAGGGCATACTCACAATTTTACGAGTATGCCCTAACACAAGGCGAAAACAGCTATTCAAAAGTTCTGGCGAGATCTTTTTTAGAGGAAAAGGAAAAACTATCAGCCTACCGAGGACCTCGTTTCATGGAGCAGTATAGGATTGCGCTGAATAAACTGGACGATATTGCCAAAGGTCAAGATATCCGTTTGAGGCATTTGGAAAACGGCTATCACTTGAAATCGTCTTGCTTTGACTGGGTAATTCCGTTCTTTGAGGAACGGCTTAAACGGCGGCTAAAGAACACATATGATGTTAGGACTCGGCTGCGTATATTGTCACTGTTTCTCTCATTTATTGAGACACAAAACGCGAAAAAGTTGGAGGATATCAGTATTAATCATATAGCTGCTGCGTTTGAAGCGTCCACAGACCAGAACCACTTTCGCAGTACAATCCGCGAGTTCCTTAGCTTTGCTGCGGAAAATGGGTGGATGCCCACTAATCTGAGTTGTTTTGTTCCAAAAATTCGACGTCATAGAGGCGTACCTACCGTTTACAGTACAGATGATATTGAAACCTGTTTGGCATCTATCGACCGTACTACGCAGAGTGGCAAACGTACATATGCAGTATTACTTATTTGCGCCAGGCTGGGACTGAGGAACACTGATGCCTGCGAATTGAAGTTCTCTGATATAGATTGGGTCAAGAAGACAATCTCCATTGTCCAGATGAAGACTGGCATCCCACTCGTACTGCCGCTCTTACCAGAAATTGAAGACGCAATAAATCGGTACATTGCAGCCCGCCCTCAAAGTGACCTTTCTTTTATCTTTTTGCGTCATAAAGCTCCGTATTATCCTCTGCGCAACTCGACGCTGGATTACGAGTTGCGGAAACTCTTAGAGGAGAATGGGATCAATACAGATGGGAAAAAGAAAGGCGCACATACCTTGCGCTCCAGCCTTGCCAGTTCACTTTTAAAAGAAGGCATTCACTATCCTGTTATTCAGAAAGCACTGGGGCATAGCAGCCCTAACGCAACTAAGTACTATACCAAAATCGATATCTCCCGTTTGAGAGATTGCGCATTGGAAGTGCCTCCACCTTCTGGAAACTTTGAACGGCTTATAAAGGAGTCTGGACATGCGTAAGAAAAAAACTTTTGAATATACCAGCTACTTTGCAGCAGAGTTTAATGGTTTTCTGCAATATAGAATTTCTGGCGGCAGCAACGGTCTTGAGGAACGACGCGTATTAAAAAGTCTGGATGACTATTTGATACAAAGTGGAATGGTGAAAAAGAAACTGGATGGAATTATCGTAGATGCATGGATTAATTCTTTGAATGTTGGTGGAAACACAAAAGCGCATTATGTCAGTGTTTACCGGCAATTTGCACACTACCTCACCGGATTGGGTTATAAAGCGTATATCCCACCACCTTTACAAATAAAACGCAACTATACTCCGTATGTTTTCACATCCGAGGAAATGAAACGATTATTTGAGGCATGCGACAATATTCCCGCGAGACGCAGTTTGACAAAAGCAGAAGTTTGGCTCCCGGTTATGGTTAGGATGCTTTATGGTTGCGGTTTGAGGGTTGGCGAAGCAGTTTCTCTCCAAAATAAAGATATTGACTGGACAGAGGGAACTCTTTTAATCAGGGCTGCCAAAGGAAACAAAGACCGGTTGGTTCCCATGAGTAACTCGCTGATTGATGTTTGCCGTACATATCATAGTATTGCGCATCCATTTCCTAATTCCGAGGATTTCTTTTTTTATAATCACAAAAAACAACCTCTTTCAACTCTTACCCCCTATATTTGGTTAAGGAGGGCTCTTGAAATTGCCGGTATTGACCGTCATCCGTACCCTAAACAGTTGAGGGGTGTCTGTGTCCACTGTCTTCGGCATACATTTGCGGTACACACATTACAGTTACAGAGCAAACGAGGAATAGATCGTTTCTATTCCGTACCAATTCTTTCAACTTATATGGGGCATACAGATATTTATGGAACGGAATTGTATCTTCGCCTCACGCCCGAATGTTACGAACACATAGTGGATTGTGCGGAAAAAGATACGGGTGACATATTCCCGGAGGTACTACCATGAAAACAACGTCATTTTCTCAACGCCTTGGGACGTATTTTGATGAGTATCTTCCTAATGTTCGCAACTATAGCCCTAACACGATTGCCTCGTACCAAGATACTTTCCGCCTTCTGCTGGAGTATATGGCGGAACAGCAGCACATAAAACCATACTTGCTGGACTACAAACACTTTTCCGACAAGGTGATCTTATCCTTCTTGAATTGGTTGGAAACCCACCGTAACTGCAGTCCCTCAACCCGAAACCAAAGGCTTTCGGCTATTTCCGCTTTTTTCAAATATGCTTCTCAGCGCAGTATCTCCGCATTAAAGATTTGCTCCAATATAGCAAGTATTCCTCCGAAAAAGACTCCTCGCCATATTTTTTCATACTTTTCCGTGGAGGAATTGAGAGTCCTGCTGCAAATGCCAGACCCCAGAAAACCTCTGGAACGACGGGACATCGTACTGCTGAGTCTTTTATACGACAGTGGAGCCAGGGCACAGGAGTTATGCGGCATACGAGTTGGAGACATTCGATTTAGCAATCCCGCAAGTGTGCTTTTGCACGGTAAAGGCGGCAAAAGCCGTGTTGTACCTCTTATGAACCGGCCCACAAGGATTCTTCAGCAGTTCATTGCTGAGCGCAAATTCGGAACTGCAGAAAAAGATGCTCCTTTATTTTTAAATCAGCGCGGCGAACCAATTACCCCAGCCTGTATCCGAAACGTTATTTGCAAATACATTTCCAGAGCAAAGAACATACGCCCGGATTTATTCAATGAATCTTCGTATTCACCGCACAGTTTTAGACATAGCAAAGCAGTTCATTTGCTGGAGGCTGGCACAGAATTAGTTTACATTCGCGACTTTTTAGGACATGTCTCTGTCCAAACGACAGAAATATACGCCACAGTAAGTCAATCCATGCTGAATAGTGTCCTCCGCAACAGAAGTATACCCAAGGTGTTGAATGTGGATTTGAATGAAATCTCCCACGATGCGATCCCGGATTATTTGAGAAAGAAAAAATAAATATTATGTGAGGTGTTTTTATGAAAAAATCCCTTATTTCAAGTCATTCCGCCTACCACCGCCCTCGTGACAAACTCGTCACATATTACCTGTACTGCTACGATTTGCACCAGCAGGAACTGGCCCAGCATAGGCGGATCATTGGCAAGGCAACCTTCACCAACGGAGATCAAAAAGAATTCACCAGTGCGCGGGAGTATCTGCAGATGATTTGGGAGGAACTGCCGGATCGAAATATCACTGGCTTCCGGTTTGAAACATTGACGGATGATCCGGAGGTCAAAAAGGCGGTGGATGATATTCTGCTGGATTTTGGCGGTGAGGGCAATCCTCGCCGCACCTGTAACTATGGACTGGCAGAGGAGGGCAAGCGCCAGCTTCAAGCCGCTGCCGAACCAGGCGTCCCACATCAGTATGAGTGGTTTGTCATCACTGAAATCAATACCCCAAAGGAGCAGCACTGCCAGGAGCTGACACTTGAGGATGCCATTCAGACCTACGAGGACAGCCCCCAACCGGAAAAGCGGCTGGGTGTCACTAAGAATGGTATCGCTACAGTGGATCTTGTATGCACCTGCGAGGGTGAGCAGCGGTTCTTCGAGGACTACAAGAAGCTGGCCAGTTTTCGAGAGGATCCAGTCATTGCCACTGCTGTGGAAAGAATCCATGAGAAACTGGGGCAGGATGCGCCCTGCCAGGAAATGCAGA
Source organism: Vescimonas sanitatis (assembly GCF_049060325.1). Classification (NCBI taxonomy): domain Bacteria; kingdom Bacillati; phylum Bacillota; class Clostridia; order Eubacteriales; family Oscillospiraceae; genus Vescimonas; species Vescimonas sanitatis. The sequence continues at coordinate 54,083 of NZ_JBMGPW010000011.1, forward strand.
TGGGAGGTATGTAAATTGTCCATTCCGAAAGAATGGCTGGCTTTTCTGCGGGAGCAGTACCCTGCAGGGAGCCGAATCAAGCTCAGAGAGATGAAAGATCCCTATCACCCGGTGCCGCCCGGTACCACGGGTACGCTGGAAAGCATCGATGATATCGGGCAATTTCATGTGAAGTGGGACAATGGCAGTGGTCTGGCTCTGGTCATGGGAGAGGACAGCTTCACTGTCCTGCCGCCTGAACCCACCATCATGAAGCTGTATATGCCCCTCACCGCAGACTTCTATGAGCGGAACGAATGGGGTGACATCGAGGACTACAGCACAGAATTGGAGGGCGGCAGTCTCCGTAATTACGAAGGCCAGATCCTCAAGGCCCTCATCGGCAACCGGATGCCGGAGGAAGCGGAAAGCGGCATCATGCACTGGTATGATGTAGACGATGAGGTCAACAGAAAGGTGCGCTCCGTGGTATTCACGGTAGAGGAGCATGACCGGAAACTCTGGGGTGTGGCAGAATGCCGTGTGATTGGGGAACTTTCCACCCATGAACTGGATGCTCTCAAGGAGTACATCGCCGGTCAGGCTTCGGATGGCTGGGGTGAAGGCTTTGAGCAGCATGAGATTTCTGTGGACGGCGGAGAGCTCTATGTTCATCTGTGGAACAGCGATCACTGGAGCATCCAGACAGAGCAGGAACTGTTTGCCCCCAAAATCGCAGAAGGACTTCCCGAGTTGTGCTTCTCGACCCTTGCCTCCACTGGCCAGCTCATCTGCGTCAAGCGGGGCGAGAACGGCTACTACCCTTCGGACTGGGACACCGGTGATAAGGAGCGGAATGTGGAGCTGGCAGATGAGCTGAATGAGAACCTGGGCGTCAGCCCCGTCCAGCGTCAGGCCATGGAGGTGGGCAGTATGTGCGGTTGGGATGTCCCTGGCGCAGATCCCAAAGCCGATGAGCAAGAGCCGATGGGCATGAGGCTCAGTTAGGAGGTGTCGAATTGGATTATCAGAAAAAAGCGTTTGAGGTTGAGATCAGCAACGGCGGACCCAGAGGATATGAAACTGCTATCACACTGAAGCTTCCTGCAACCTGGGCAGAGTTTCATGATGCGCTCCAAAAGGCACGGATCCCCGATGGCCGGAATTGCGGCATTGAGCTGACCCGAAGCTGGTGGGCCGGCCTCTCCTCCGACCTCATCGGCGGCGCCAAAAATCTCTATGAACTGAACCTCTTCGCAAGGCGGCTGACCATGCTGACCAGTGTGGAACTGCTTTCCATGGATGGCCTGCTGAAAATGGAACAGGCCCAGGGCACAAAATCCATTCCGCTTCCCAGGCTTATCAACCTTACATTCAATGCAGACTGCCATATCGTCCCCGATGTTTTCAATGATGAAAGCTTGGGGGCGTTTCTGTATGAAAACGAGATGCTCACGAAAGAGGTCGAGTGCCTGCTGGACACCACCGAACCGGGCAGCGGCTATCGTGGGCGTCTTCTGGAGGTCTTTGGGGAAGAACATCGCCAGGCCATCGGCGGTGTATTTACCAGCTGCGGCTATATGGAACCAAGCGGAGAGGCGTTTGAGGAAGTGTATCGGCCTGGTCAGATGGCTTACTTTGACCGGTCAGGTTCCCCGGTGGTGCTGGAAGTGACCATGGGCTGTTTTGATGACCCGGCGTATGACAGCGATAAAAGCGCATTCCTGAATCTTCCGGCTATCGGAAACGCCATAGGACAGGCCATTGATAAGGTGGGGGCCAGCTCCGAGAAGGAGTGCGGGTTCCAGTGCGTGGAATGCCTGATCCCCTCCCTTCGGGAGATGATTGACGACGCAATAGCAGATGCAGGAGGGCTTGCCCCTGCGGAAAAAATAGCCGCCCTGCTCAAACAGAAGCAGCGTATTTGGAATGAGGACGCCATTATAAAATATAAGGCGATTCTGGAAGCAAGCGGCTGTTCTGGCTTGCAGGATGCCATTCGATTGATGGAGGATCTGGATCAATATGAGCTCCGTCCAGATGTGGCTCAACCATGGAGTTATGCGGAGCTGGTTCTGCGGGAGAAATACCCGGATCTGCCGGAAGCCCTTTTCCAGACGGGTCAGTCAGCGGAGATCGGCAGAGAGCTTCTGGAGGATAGGAATGGGGTCATCACAGGATACGGACTAATCCGCAGACTGGACGGTCAGCCCATTCAGTCTCTCCATGAAGCCCCGGAGCAGAACGGAATGGAGATGATTTGATATGGCAGAAGAACAGGCACTTGTTCAATTGATGGATACACTGGACGGACTGGAACTGACCAAATCCGAATACGAGTGGCTGGAACAGCGGTTTGCCGCCATGACGGAAAAGGAGCAGTTCCTGTTCCGCGGTGCGATGAAGCTGGAGAAGCCTGAAACAGCCAGCGGAGCCATCAGTATTGCCAGTCAGCTTCACTGTTATGAGCTGTTTTACAGCGCCGGGGACGAGGACGCTCTGGGTCAGTTTGTCATGAAGCATCTGGAGCAGGTTCCGGATGTTGCCCGTCCCTATCTCTCTCCCGCCTATGTTGGGCAGATGTTCCAGCAGGAAGGAGCCTCCGGCGTGTTTTGCGAAGGCCATTATATCCGGCGCAGTGCTGCCCCAGAACATCAACCGGATAAAAACCTCTCAGAACTCCCCACAACCGGCGAATACGCCATCCGTATCAAGCTGGCCAGCCGCTCCAATATGGAGGGCGTCTGGATAGGGTTCCCCGACGCCGGGGAATACACGGATCCCAATTATCCGGATGAACTGCTTTTGGGCCTGGACGCAATGCAGGCAGAGAGTCTCAGCGAGTGCATCGCTTTGGAGGTGGACTGCTGTCTGCCCCAGCTGATGGATATCCTTTCCCAGTATGACTCAGCCAGTGAACTTGTGCGCCATGCCATTGACTTTGGACATGTATGGGCAGAACAGGGCCAGGGTGAGGCGTACTGGATGGATAAATGGCAGGCTGTTCTGGAGCTGGAGGACTGCCACCGGCTGGATCAGGCATTGGACTTTTCCCAAAACCTTCAGCACTTTGCCTTCATACCCCGTGGGGTCGAGCTTGGCAGATTTGGCTTCGAGCTGGCGGTCAAGAGCCAGGTTATTGACCGGAACAGCTTTCTGGCCAAATGCTTTGATGGAAAGAGCTATGCCGAATGGTATATCCAAAAGCATGGTCTGAGCGCCACCGACCACGGCTATGTTGCCTGGAATGGAGGGGAACTCCATTACGAATACAGTGATTTGGGCGGATCGCCGATGACAGCCCAGACAATGTGAAGGCGGCATTTTTGTTGGATTTTGGTATCGCTATTCCATAAAGCGTGTGATAGTGTTGCGGAGCAAAAGGAGGTGCTTCCAATGGATGAGCGAAAAGAGATCCTGCAGGATACCATAGACCGCCTCATCGAAACCGCTTTGCAGGAGCTGGATCAGAAGCTGCCTGAAGCTGGCGGGGAGGCTGCTCTCTCCCACATCAGCGACCAGCTCCGACAGGACGCACAGCTGGATGAGCAGCACCGCAAACTGATGCTGGATTATATCCGGCAATTGAATCAGGTGACTCACTGCCAGTGCAGACACCTCTACTGTCAGGGAGCGTTGGACTGTGTCCTGCTTCTGCGAGGGCTGGGGGTGATCCGGTAACAACAGAATAAGAAAACACAGGGGCCGTTTTTCCGCAAGGGATAACGGCCCCTGCTTTTTTGCGCCCTTTTTCGGAAAAACGCCCCGGAAAGGAGGCATCCATGCAGAAGGAACTGCTTGCGGAGCATCTGAAGCGATACCATCCGTGTGCTTTGTGCGCCGCAACCAGCCGGGAATTGGAACGGACCTTTTCCATCAAGGGCACAGAGCTTCGGCAGCTTGTCAATCAGCTGCGCCGGGCCGGGATCCCGATTGCCAGCAACTCCAGCGGCTATTTTTATGCCGCCACCGAGCAGGAGGTACGGGCAACCATTGGACATCTGACCCGCAGGATCAGCGGTATCGCCGCCGCCATCCACGGCCTGAACCGCTCCCTGGAACAGTTTGACACCGACCAGACCCGCCTGCCCCTGAAGGGGGGTGATGGCAACTGAACAGCTTCATGTCCTGGATCGGCGGCAAAAAGGCCCTGCGGGAGCTGATCGTGAGTCTGTTTCCAATATACTACGAGCGATACATCGAAGTCTTCGGCGGGGGTGGCTGGGTTCTCTTTCACAAACCACCCGGTAATGATTTCGAGGTCTATAACGATTTCAACGGGCTGCTGGTCAACCTCTACCGCTGTGTCAGGGAAAAACCGGAAGAACTCATGGAGGCCCTGCGGTTTGTGCTGAATGCAAGGGAGGATTTCGATGCTGTCCGGGCGGCGCTGGCACGGGACAGCCCCGCAAGTGATGTCCAGCGGGCTGCATGGTTCTATCAGCTGATCCGTTATTCCTATGCTTCGGGATTGACCAGCTTCGGCAGCCAGCCCCACGATATCCGGTCTAATTTCCCTCTAATTGAACAAGCCCATCGCAGGCTGGCGAAGGTCGTTATTGAGAACAAGGACTTCGAAAGGCTGATTCGCCAATATGACCGCCCTGTGAGCTTTTTCTATCTCGACCCGCCCTACCATGCCACAGAAGGGTATTACCAGAATATCGGTGAAAATGGATTCACCGAGGCCGATCACATCCGTTTGAGGGACACCCTCCTCTCCATCCAGGGAAAGTTCCTGCTGTCCTACAATGACGATGCTTTTGTGCGGGGGCTGTACGACCAGCCGGGAATTTTTCTGATGGAAACCACTCGCATCAACAACATCAAGCAGCGGTACGACAATGGGTGCCAGTTCCCGGAGTTGATCATCGCCAACTATGATCCGCAGGAGAGGAACCGGACAATGCCCTCCCAAATGACCCTCTTTGACGGAAATGGGGGTGATTTGCTTGAACGAACATCAAAATGAGCTGGAGAAGCTCCAAAAGGCGGCCCTGCTGATTGAGGAAATGAGTATGGGCCGTTTGAAGGTCTGCCCCAGTACGGTGGGCCATGTATATATCCGTCCGGAGAGCGACGCCTATATCGGGCTGCAGATGCAGATAACGCCCGAATCCACTCCGGGACGATATGCGGTTACATTCACTGCCTTTCCACGCAGGATGGGTCTTGAGCTGGATGCTTCCGGCCTGCGCCGGCTGATGACAGAGGTCAACCAGTCCTACGCACTTCTGACCGCATTGGAAATGCAGAAATATCATCCCACCCAGTCGGAACTGGAGCAATTCAGAGAATCCATGATCGAGCAGCAGGAGCCGGAGCAGCCGCTCCCATTCCTGAACCCAAAGCTATAAGGAGGAATGCAATTTGAAGTTTGTAAAAGAAGTGACCGGAGAAAAGATGGCCATTCCTGCCGCCGCACTCAAGCTCTGCGGGTTTGAAAACGGGGATAAAGCGGAACTCCATGCACTGCCCAGTGCCGCCATTATCCTCAAGCAAAAGATGACCGCTATGGAGGTAATCCGGGCTATGGACGCCCTGCACCAGCTGACCGTGGACCTTAGCGTGCATCTGGCCAGAGCCAGCGGACCTTGCGACGGCTGTGATGGCGACTGTCCCTTTGACGGTCTGGATGGACAGGAGATCGCTCTGCCCGACTATCTGCGGGAGGAGGCTGGAATCCCGGAGAATGCAAAGCTCTGCGCCTACGTAGATGAGGATGAGAATACCGTCACCATCGCAGAAGCTGGATATGACCATGATCTGCGGGATGTGCCGCCTTATCTGCTGGAGATGCTTGCCGCCAGTGGGATCTGCATTGGAGAACTGGAGGAGCGCCTTATGCTGGAGGATACCGTTTATGGAGCATGAAATCTTCCTCTACCCCTACTCCAAGGCAGAGGCCGGAAGGCGTGGGGAGTTGGACAGGTGGGAGGAGAGCTTCCGGGCAAATGTTTCCTGCGCCAGAGAGATTGAGGCGGCTATTCGCGGTTATTCCAATGTCGATGGAATACTTCAGCCGGGGGCTGCCCAAAGCATTTTGAATCAATGGGGCTTCAAACGGACCAATTTCGTCCTTGCCAATACACTCCAACAGTTGGGTCCTATCAAGGATCGGCTCAGCGAGGCGAACCGGAACTGGCAGTGTGGGGCATATATCCCACAGGATGGCACAAACCGGTACTTTGCAGTAGACACCGCTTTGATCTGCATGGACCAGTTCATCGGTCAGGTCCGGGATGCGTATAAGCAGTTGGAGCTGCTGGGGTCTGAGCACTGTGAAACCGGTTCCTATGAAAAGCTGGACTATGAGGGCCGGGTCCTGATCCTTTCCCCGAACACCCTCAAGGAAAGTTATTGGAACCAGCGAAACCAGCTCTGGCTGGCCCATGACGGCTTCGGCTGTACTCCTGGCGCCATCGGGCGCAGTATCCGCTGCACCTGTCTGGGTGATGGAGAGGAAACTCGCTGGAATCGGACAGATTTCATTGGTGTGCTGAAGGAGGAATGCCTCCCCCAATGGGCGGCAGAGGCCCTGAGTAAGCTGATTGAGGACAAGGAGCAATCCCATACCCAAGGAGGGATGACGATGCAGTAAAGGAGGAATGCCGCCATGCGGAGTGTAGAAATTAGGAATGGCCGCCTGTTCTATTATGGCAGCGCAGTGGGCTATCTGGAGGGGGATGGCATCACAGCAGACCCCATGTTCCGCCGTGAGGATTTGGAAAGGTGGCTGGAGCGTAAAAATCTGCCGGTCCGCTGGGTGGATGGAGTGTACGACCGGCTGGCCAGCGGGGGGCCCATTCAAAACGCCCGGCCCCTCAAGTCCCTGCGGATTTGGCAACTCAAGCCAGATACCCCCATCGAAATGCGCTTCATTGGGCTGGAGCGAATGGCCAGAGAATTCGATGGCCCCAACCCAAGCCAATATCGCATTGCTTATGATGGGCAGGCTGAGAGCCAGGAGCTGGAAGACATCTGGAACAAGTTCTGCCGCAGGACCCTGCCCGGAGGAGAGCGCCCGCTTGCCATCTCAGATGTGATCGAGCTTTATGATACTGATGAAAGCGCATTCTACTATGTGGACAAGCGGGAGATTGTCCACGTGGACTTCACTCCAGCCCTCCGGGAAAATGTGACCACACCAGAGCCGTCCAGAAAGGATGGATCAGATCAAAGACTGTTTCAAAAGCTGGAACAGGAGTACCTTGCTTATTTGGAACCGCTGCGCTCCGCCGCCCCATCGGAGCTTCTGGAAAAGGCTGGCGAGATTGCCGATACACAGGCAGTGTATCGCTGCCTGTGTGAAAACACTGGCCTGTCAACAGAACAGAAGGAAAAGCTGGCCACATTGGAACAGCCACTCCAGGCCATCCGGGATCGCTGGCGCCAGACGCATCCTACCCCAGAGCCGGAGCTGCTGGAGGCTTGTGAGGCGCTTACAACCTCACAGCAGCAGTCTGAGGAAACACCCGCGCTTTCCATGACCCTATGATTCCAGGGCAGCCGTGGGCTGTCCATTTTTTATAAGGAGGAACGCTACATGAAGTATCTGAAAAACGCTGTCCATTCCATGAAAGAGCTGCCTGTTTCTCTCCGCGCCGCCCTGTCCAATCGCAGCGGAGAGGGTTATGTGGACACCGCCGTGAAGATTCTGATGGCGGTAGTCATCGGTGCTCTGGTGCTGGCTGGGCTGTACGCCCTGTTTGACGACACCGTTATGCCCACCCTGACCCGGCGCATCCAGGAGATGTTTAACTACGCCGGCTGATCCCGGCCAGAAAAAGAAAGGAGCAGCGTATGTCGAAAACCGTACAGAAGTCTGGCGCCCAGCCTGCTGTCCGGCAGGACAGCCACGCCGTCTATCCCACTCATTACGCAGTGAAAATCCACTCCCTGCGCCTGGAGGGAAGCTGCCGTGCCACCGCCTCGGTCAACATCAACGGCTGCTTTGCCGTCCGAGGCATCAAGGTCATGGACAGCTCCAAGGGGCTGTTTGTCTCCATGCCCAGCTACAGGGCTGGAAACGGCGAGTACAAGGATATCTGTTTTTCCTGCACAAAAGAGGCCAGGATGGAGTTTGATTCGGCTGTTCTGGATGCCTACCAGCAGGCTCTTGTGCAGGCCCAGGCCCAGAGCCAGAGAGGTCTGGAAGCTCCAGACCCTACCCAGGGGCCGGCGTATGATGCCAGCCCTGCCGTGAATATGTGACCGCAGAATAAGGAGGAAAATACCATGAAGAATCGGATGAATAAGCTGGCAGGCAAGATGAACAGCATAATGATCCATGCCCATGCTGCCCTGGAGGACAGCAGAGGTGAGGGCTATGTGGATACTGCTGTGAAGATCCTGATGGCGGTGGTCATCGGCGCTCTGGTGCTGGCTGGCCTGTATGCGCTGTTTGGCGATGTGGTCATGCCCACCCTGACGGAGCGAATCCAGGAGATGTTTGATTATGCCGGATAATCCTCTATGGATGTTCCGGCCATTCCTCTCACCCGCGCCGCTGCCACTGGAAGTCATCTCACAACTGCAGGAACCAATGAAAGCCCTCCAAATGTGGCTGTTTTTCTCCCTGCTTTTGGTTGGTGCCATCTTCGACTGCCAGAAACGCCTGATCCCAAATACAATCTGTGCCCTGATTACCATAGTGGGGCTGCTGGTCTTTCATCCGGCCCAGTTGATGGGCCCGCTGGCGGCCTTGCCTCTGTTGGCTGCGGCTATGCATAAGCCCGGTTCCATAGGCGGCGGTGACATCAAGTTCACCGCCGCCTCCGGCTTTGTACTGGGAATCACGGCCGGCTCGTGGGGCATGGCGCTTGGCCTTACCCTTGCCGCACTGTTTTATGCAATCAACTGGAGCACACAGAAGTTCCGCAGAAGAAAGTGCGCGGCGCCCAGCCAGACAGCTTTGCCTCTGGCGCCGTTTCTTTCCCTTGGATTTGCTATCATTTACATTTTGAATTATGGAGGAACGCTATGAAGAAGCTGAATAAAACGGTCATTCTCACCATCACCGGCATTGCCTTGCCCTTGGGGGCTGCCGCTATCCTGATTTCCGGGCTGCGTAAGCGCCGCCGCTGCAAGTGGACCAGCGCCTGACCGGGCGGGCATTCTTTCCGCCATTCCCATAACAAATCATGACTGAGGAGGACCTGCCAATTATGAGTCTGTTCAAAAATCGAACCGTTGTCGGCGTTATCTGCATCCTGCTCTCTCTGGTAATCTGCTTTGGTATGACGCCTCTTTTCAATAGGAGTGTCAGCCAGAAAGAACAGATCATCCGGGTAACTCAGCCCATTCTGGCTGGTGAGGAGATCACTGCCGATATGGTGCAGACTGTAGAAGTAGGCGGCTATAACCTGCCTGAAAATGTAATCCGCCTGAAGGAAAATGCCGTGGGAAAGTTTGCCACCGCTGACCTGGTTGCGGGCGACTATATCATCAACACCAAGGTATCTGACGAACCTGCCGCTGACAACGCCTACCTGTACAATCTGGATGGAAGCCAGCAGGCCATGTCCATCACCATCAAGAGTTTTGCCACTGGTCTGTCCGGCAAGCTGCAGAGCGGAGATATTGTTTCCGTGGTGGCTCCGGATTTCAAAAAACAGGGCCAGACCGTTATTCCACCCGAACTTAAATATGTAGAGGTCATCGGTGTCACTGCCTCCTCCGGATATGACGCCAATACCGGCGAGGCACCCTCCGAAGAAGATGAGCGGGAGCTGCCCTCCACAGTGACACTGCTGGTTTCCCCAGAGCAGAGCCGCGTGCTGGCGGAGCTGGAGGCTGACGGCAAGCTGCACCTGACCTTGGTCTATCGCGGGTCCCGTGAAAATGCCGACCGGTTCCTGGCGGTACAGAATGAGGTGATTGCCACGCTGTATCCCCCTGAGCCTGCCGGAGAGGACTCCTCCAGCGACAGTGCGCAGCCTGACACTACAGAAACGGAGGATACAGAGGCTCCGGCTGGATCTACAGATGAAAGCGAGGCTTCCTGATGCTGAATTTTAAGAAAAACGGTATTTTCTCCCGCTCTACCAGCGAGGAAACCACAGCCCCGGAACTTCAGGGGGGCGGCGTAGTTGCCGTCTGGGGCAGCCCCGGCAGCGGCAAGACCACCATGGCGGTGAAGATGGCCAAATATCTGGCAGACAAAAAGAGAAATGTTGTCCTGCTCCTGTGTGATATGACCGCCCCCATGCTGCCCTGTATCTGCCCGGCATCGGAACTGGAGTGTGAGCGGTCGCTGGGAAGCGTACTGGCCGCTGCCCATGTGACCGAAAATCTGGTCAAGAATAATCTCGTCACCCACAAAAGGCTGGGGTACCTGACCATTCTGGGGATGCTCAAGGGCGAAAACGAGTACACCTATCCTCCCTATGGTGAGGCGCAGGCCAGAGAACTCATTGATTGCTTGCGTGAAGTCGCCCCCTATGTGGTGATCGACTGCGGCAGCTACATTGCCAATGACATCCTCTCCGCTGTGGCGCTGATGGAGGCAGACTCCGTCTTGCGGCTGGCCAATGCGGACCTCAAGAGCATCAGCTATCTCTCCAGCCAGCTTCCTCTGCTGAAAGACGCCAAGTGGGATACGGATAAACAGTACAAAATCGCGGCCAATGTGAAGCCCCAACAGGCCGGGGAGCAGATCGGGCAGGCGCTGGGCAATGTGGCCTTCACATTGTCCCACTCAGAGGAATTGGAGGCCCAGTTCCTCGCAGGAATCCTTCTCTCTGACCTGACTATGAAGGAGAGCAGAGGCTTTCGCAAGGAAATCGAGCAGGTATGCCGGGAGGTATTTTCATGTTAGGACAGAAGCGAAACGATTCTCTGTTTGGTTCCGGCAACCGCACCATTGAGGCCCCGCAGCCTGTTTTGGAGGAGCAGGAGGCTGCTTTGGAGGGAGCTCCTCTGGATGAGGCGGTTCAGCCGCCCTCTGAGGCCCAGACCCCGGCGACAGCATTCACCGATGCAGATGACCTGCCCCGGCGTACCATCGCCACGGAAGCCGCTGCTGGCCAGAGGGGCCACTCCCTGTTCTTCACACCGGAGAATGAGAGCAGGGATTTCAGTTCTGTGCTGCAGGATGTTCAGGAATATATCTCCGGCAAATATTCCACCCTCATCACAGATGGCGTGGGAGCGGATACCAAGGAGCAAATCAAGCGATACATCAGCAAATATGTCCAGGATCGGCGCATTGCCGTCAGGGATTTGTCCGGGGAACAGCTGGTGGATGCCCTCTACACCGAGATGGCCGAGTTTGGCTTTCTCACCAAGTACATCTTCGGCTCTGGTATTGAGGAGATCAATATCAATTCCTGGCGTGATATTGAAGTTTTGTATTCCAGCGGCCAGATGGTCAAGCTGGAGGAACACTTTGACAGTCCCGACCATGCCATCAATGTGATCCGCAGGATGCTCCATGTTTCGGGTATGGTGCTGGACAACGCCAGCCCCGCCGTACTGGGCCACCTCTCCAAAAATATCCGTATCGCCGTACTCAAGACTCCGCTGGTGGATGAGGATGTGGGAGTCTGCGCCTCTATCCGAATCGTCAACCCGCAGAATATGCAGAAGGAGGATTTCGTCCGGGGCGGCACTGCCACAGGCCCTATGCTGGACTTCCTTTCCGCCTGCCTGCGGTATGGCGTCTCGGTCTGTGTGGCGGGGGCAACCGGCTCTGGAAAAACCACGGTGGCCGGTTGGCTGCTCACCACGATTCCCGACCATAAGCGCATCTTCACCATTGAAAATGGCTCCCGTGAGCTGGACCTGGTGCGGGAGAAAAATGGCCGGGTCACCAACAGTGTCATTCACACCATCACCCGTGAGTCAGAGAATGCCAAGCAGAGCGTGGACCAGGATATGCTGCTGGACATGGCCCTGCGGTATCATCCTGACATTATCTGTGTGGGTGAGATGCGTTCAGCAGAGGCATACGCAGCGCAGGAAGCAGCCCGCACCGGTCACGGTGTACTGACCACCATCCACTCCAACAGCTCGCAGGCCACCTGGCGGCGTATGGTCACCCTGTGCAAGAGAAAGCATGAGATGGCTGATGATACTCTTATGGATCTGGTCACCGAGGCGTTTCCTGTGACGGTATTTGCCAAACAGCTGGAGGACAAATCCAGAAAGATCATGGAAATCATGGAGTGTGAAACCCTCCCGGATGGCTCCCGCCAATACAATACCCTCTATCGGTTCCGGATCACGGAAAACCGGCTGGAGGATGGGAAGTTCCACATTGATGGCGTCCACGAAGCAGTGTCTCCAATCTCTGAGAGCCTGCAAAAACGGTTTGTGGAGAACGGGATGCCTCAGCAGGAGCTGGACCGGCTGATGGATAGTTTTGAGCAGAAGGCGCCCGCTGAGTCCAGCCCCCACGCTGAAGGCAGCGCAGCAGCACAGACCGTAACCGCCACCGACGAAAATACGCTCCAGGAAGGAGGCAAAACTGTATGACCAGTATCCAACTGTTCGCCTGCATCGGCATGGTCACAGGCTTTTTTATCCTGCTGCGCCTGTCGCCGATGGAATTCACCGACGGAGTGTTCCGCAGCCTGACCAGCCGGCCCAAGAGCCTCAAGGATGAGATTAACGAACTCACCCATCGCAAAAAGAAATCATTCCTGCGCCGTGAGATTGCCGACACCCAGAACATCCTCAAAATGACCGGGCGTGAGCCTAAGTTTCCAGCCATTTGCGCCATGTCCCTCCTGCTTTTTGTAGTGGGGGCCTCTGCCGCCATTATGATGGGGAACTTCTTTCTTGTCCCGGTGATGGCTGTGGGTATGATGTTCGTACCGTTCTGGTTCATCAAGCTGACAGCTTCCTACTACAAGAAGAACATTGCCGCCGAGCTGGAAACAGCTCTATCCATCATTACCACAGCCTATCTGCGCAACGAGGACATCCAGACGGCGGTAGAGGAAAACCTGGAGTACCTGAACCCACCTGTAAAAAGCGTGTTTGCCGAGTTTCTGGCCCGAATCCAACTGGTGGACCCGGATGTAGATGCCGCCCTGCAGGACATGGGTACCAAAATCGACAATGCGGTGTTTCGGGAATGGGTGGCGGCACTTCTGGCCTGCCAGCACGATCGCGGCCTTAAAACAATTCTCACGCCCATTGTGGCAAAGCTCTCCGACATGCGCATCGTCAACGGCGAGCTGGAAAACATGGTGTTTGAACCCCGCAAGGAATTCATCATCATGCAGGTGCTGGTGGTCGGAAATATCCCCTTGCTCTATTTTTTGAACAGGGACTGGTTCAACACGCTGATGCATACTGCCATGGGCCAAATCATCCTGGCGGTCTGTGCCGGGGTGATTTTCGTTTCTACGGCATTTGTTATCAAGCTGACACAGCCCATTGAATACCGGAGGTGACAGACATGGCTGTTTTGATTTTCGTATTCGGCGCTCTGTTGGCTCTGGGCCTGTTCTTCATTGCGGCGGATTTTCTGAAGCTCCCGCGCCTCGCCACCCAGAGGGCCATGCTTTCTGTTGGCCGCCAGGAAAAAAAGCAGGCCAGGAGCATGGAAGCCTTCCTGATGGGCTGGGCTGTCAAGCTGGCCCCCCACATCCACATGGATGAATATAAGAGAAGCCGACTTAAAAACACCTTGAATGCCGCAGGCATGGGGATGACTCCTGAAGTTTACTCGTCCTTTGCCATCCTGAAGGCAGCTGTTATCCTGCTGGGCGTTATCCCATGCCTGCTGGTACTGCCCTTGTTGGCGCCTGTGATTTTGTTTCTGGGTATTGCCGTTTATTTCAAGGAGATTAGACGGGCAGATGAAAGGTTGAGTGAAAAACGGGGCGAGGTGGAGGCCGAGCTGCCCCGGTTTGTGGCCACTATCACTCAGGAGTTGGCCGCCAGCCGGGATGTGCTGAGCATGGTGGAGTCCTATAAGCGCAATGCAGGCCCGACCTTTGCCGCAGAGCTGGACATTCTCACCGCAGATATGCGCTCCGGCTCTTATGAGGCCGCGCTGACCCGGTTTGAGGCGAGGTTCAATTCACCCCTCCTATCGGATGTTATCCGGGGACTGATCGGCGTACTGCGGGGCGACAACGGCGTCGCCTACTTCCAGATGCTCAGTCATGACATGAAACAGCTGGAGCTTCAAAGGCTGAAAGCCCAGGCCATGAAGATCCCGCCCAAGATCCGGGTGTTCTCGTTCCTGATGCTGATGTGTTTTCTGATGACCTATCTGGCCATCATTGTCTATGAGATCATCACTTCCCTGGGCGGGATGTTTTAGAGAGGAGGATGCCTGTGGACTACCACAAGGAACTGAAAAAGAAACTGTCGGCCAGCTATGAACGGCAGGTCAAGCAGTGGATGGCGTCCGATCCCGCCCAACTCATTGCGGCGGCGGAAGATATCGCCGCCATCCGCTTCATCCATGAAAACCTGGTTGATACGATTAGTGATGAAGACGCTTCCTTCCTTCTGACTCTGGATGACCCCCTTTGGGATGTGAGCAGCAAATGGGTTGAGGAGAACGGATCTGACATGGTACATGACGATGATATCCATCACTGTATCTGGTCATTGTGGGAAGAATGCACGGACGGCCAGACACAAAAAGAAGATGGTATTTACCAGCTGATCAGCAACGCGGAAAATGAGATGAAAGAATATGCTCACAAGGTAAAACAGCTGTCTGCTGATAAAATTTATCAGCACTCTGCAGAAACCGCAGCCAAAGAAAATTTGCTCTGCTCTATTATTCATGACAGCTATGACCTGGACGATGCGGACTTGGCCAAAATCCTTCAACAGGAGGAACCGCTGGATACACTGTATCAGTTTCTTCTGGGCGGAAAAACCGACCTGTCATCGGAAAGCTCCATTTCAAGCATTTTGAATGAATATAATGCTCAATGTCAGGAGGAAACCGCAACCATGGACACGGGGGTGACGCTGTGCTGAAAAAGATCCTTAGATCAAAGCGCGGCGAGGGATATCTGGATGTGTGTATCCTTGTCCTCTGCGCTATGCTGGTCATTGCGCTGGCGGTGCGGGTCTTCCCGGTATTTGTTGCCAAACAGCAGCTGGACACCTTTGCCACCGAGCTGATCCGTGAGGCGGAGATCGCCGGGCGGGTAGGCTCTGAAACCGACCGGCGGGAACAAGCACTGCGGGAGCAGACTGGGCTTAACCCCGATATTTCATGGAGCCGTACCGGGCGTATTCAGCTCAACCAAGAGGTGGCCGTTACAGTCACCTATGAAACCAACATTGGCCTGTTCAGCGGCTTTGGGAGCTTTCCCATTACACTTCGGGCGGATGCTACAGGGAAATCGGAGGTGTATTGGAAATGACCAGGCTGCGAGAAATCCTGCGGGACCGAAAAGGAAACGGCTTCCCATTGGCCATCGCCATCACACTGGCGCTGGTCATCATCTTCTGCGGCATCAGCGAGTACATCCGCCTTCTGATCATAGCCCAGGGGGTGCGAGACGCAATGCAGACTGCGGTGATCTCCACCGTCAATGACAACTATGACGATGTGTATCATGGTGTCCGGGAAGGCTACTCTGGGGGGTATCAGCCGATGGCCGGAGATTTTGAGGAATCTCTGGACTATGGTGATATTTATGGTAGACTGGAGGAGGTACTGGGCCTGAGCTATCAGGGTGGGACCCGTGTCAAATTTACCGAAGACGGTAAAACCGAGTTTCGGGTGTGGGGACTGGATGTGGATATTGAAAACGCACCTCTGGCTGGCGGGGACAGGGCCGGAAACCGGTTCGTTGCCAATTGCGAAATCGAACTGGAGGTACCTGTTTCCTTTGGAGGCAGACTGCTTCCAGCCATGCGGATCACCGTGGCTACCAGTGCCGGTTATACGCCGAGGTTTTAGCAGTTTTCAAAAAGTTTTCTATTGTCCCCATAGACTTCTGAAACCTCTTGTGGTAGGGTGTGCCTTGAACAAGGAAGTTCTCCACAAGAGGCTTTGGTAAAACAAGGAGGTATCAACCATGAAAAATGCGACCAAGAAATGGCTGATTGTGGCGGGAGGTCTGGCCGCCTGCGCTGCTCTGGTGTTCATCATAGCTGGTCAGTTTGAAAAGAAGCCAGTCAATGACACCCTGCCTCCCCCCAGCAGCTCCTCCCAGGGCGGTGTGATGGTAGATGAGCCGGACAGCAGCATTAGTCCAGAAAAGGATGATCCGGAGATTACGGTGAAGCCTGAGACCCCGGATACTTCATCCACCCCTGAAACCGGGAACAGCGGCAGCGGGGCCGTGGCCTCGGGCACCGAGCAGACGATCCAGGGGGATCCAGAAAAACCGGAATATGATGATGAGGCACTGAAGGATCCGACTCAAAAGCCGGATGGGACCCCGGTAGAGGGAAAGCCAGATGCGGAAGATCATGATACGGTGGAACCGCCTCCTCCGCCCCCGTCCACCAACACCAGCGGTGGCCTTCCTGGTTTTGATAATGTTCCAAATGGCGGTGCCAATCATGTAACCGAAGCAGATGATATGTACGAGAATGGAAATAAAATCGGCATCATGGGCTGATCTCCAGCCTATCAAAAAGCACGGCGGTCGCCGTGCTTTTTGCTTTGCCGGAAAGGAGGATGCATGAAACGAATCTGGAGCATTCTGCTTACGATAACCGTGGCACTCACGCTGCTATGTCCCATGACCGCCTATGCCGCCACTGGCGAGGGCAATATTGACGGTGGTGGCGGTAACTTGGGGGACGCCACCAGCCACGGCAGCTGGAATCCGGGCAACGAAGGCGTTCGGGTGACCATTGTCCGGTCCGATGACCATGCAGTGGTATCTACTCCTATTGATTTGACAAACAGGGCGCCAGCTGCCTCGATCTATCATTTTGGGAAGGTCAGCAAGCTTCAATATACCAACGGGGCTGCATTATCCCCTGTGCAGGGAAGCTATACCTGCATTAAACCAACTCAAGCCGTTCCACGAATTATTAGCACTAATGGCCGAAATAACATCGAAGCCATTAAAAGTTACTTTACGGATGAGCAGGTGATTCGGGCTATTGCCAATTATAGTGGCATGGACTTCGATACTCTCATAGGCGGGGAGTATAAGATCCTTCTGGAACCCATTGCTTATTATAAGTTTGAGGGAGTCATGATAGCCACTACTGCGACCGAAGCGGTCCTCTATGATGAAATCGTGGGAGGCCAGCTCCGCTATTGGATGGGGTCGCTGACCGCCAAAAACCTTCCGCTGTCCATGTTCCTGGAAACGCCGGATCTTGGCTATCCGGCATGGTCCGGAGCGACCAACAAAAACGCCTCCAATGCGGATATCAAGTCTTCGCTGGGGCTTGGTATCGTGCGGTTCGAGGAGCAGCCGGAGGATCCCGTCATCACCATCTATGACTACGAATACCGGGTCAACACCGAGGTTATCACTGCGGTGGATGTAAGCGGCGGCCAAAGCGACCCGGATAACCCTGCCCGTGTGACCTTTACCATCGATGGCCGGGACTATCATGTGGACAATGTCTATTATCCGGAGGGGGATTCCCAGCTGGCATGGGTGCGCTGGACGACACCGGACACTCCCCAGGATATGGTCATCACGGTCCGGGTGTCCGGCCCTGGAAACGCACAAGGGACGATCAACTGCAAAATCGTAGGCCTGGACCAGAACCCCCCTCCCAATCCAGTGGCAGATGACCGGAACGACTCCTTCACTCCTTCATCCATCCCCAGCCGGGAGCAAAAAACCTCCAACTACTGGACGATCTGGCGTCCCTGGTGGTATGAGTATTGGGTATGGCATGGGGATGATGAGGATGGCTATTGGTGTGATCACGGCTGGTGGGAGTTTGATCTGGACCGTTATAGTGCCAGCCTTTCCGCCACCATGCGCATCACACCAGACAATAAGAATCCCACTGCTGGCAGCCGAAGCATGAAATCAGGATACGGGGTCAATCAGCTGGTCACCGCCGATGTGAGCAGCACCCAGAGTTCAGCCACCACTCCGGCCCAGAATGCAGTCAGCTACTTCTCTGAGTTCAACTATGAGATGTTCTGGAGATTGCTGGAGCGGATGGACGGCGGCTACAATACCCGATTTGAGTTTCAGAAAAACGAGTACAGTACCTACCGGGGCCGCACACATTTTACCCCTATCTGGTATCCGAATGGCTCGTATACTGTGAACACCTGGCTCATCGACTGCTGGACGCCAGCCGGAATGCTGTCCATGAACCTAAGCGACTCACTCACGATCCGGGGCAGTCTCTGGGATGACTGGCACATCGCCCCACTGGAACCGTAACAGACCAAGATAAATCACTGAAAAGACAGGCCGTGGGATCTCCTTCTTGCCGCCTGCATAGAAATCAAGCCGCGGGGACGATCTCTGCGGTTCTTTCTTTTCGCAAAAAGAAAGGCGGTTTATATGAAAAAGTGCAAGAAACTCCTTGGCGTTCTCCTGACTGTTTTCCTGCTGACCTGCCTGTTCAGCACCACGGCCCTTGCTGCGGGAACCGGTGATGTAGCGGGAGCCATCGAGGGAACCTGGTCGGATGCCTCTGAGCAGATCAAGCAGGTGGTAGACAATGTGGTTTTCCCGGTCATCGACCTGATCCTGGCTGTATTCTTCTTTGGAAAGCTGGGAATGGCTTATTTTGATTACCGCAAGCATGGCCAGTTTGAATGGACAGCTCCCGCCATTCTCTTTGCCTGTCTTGTGTTTACACTGACTGCTCCGCTGTATATCTGGACGATTCTGGGAATGTAAGCTGAACCTTGGCCGGAAAACTCAATATAGACCTTGACAGTGCGAAAGGAGTGTATGTCAATGAACTTTTTTGAGCAGGAGCTGCGGAAAATCATAGGCCAGTCCACTGCGGCCGCTGATGCTTCCTATGTGGGACGGTCCTGTTTTGTCAGGCTCAACCCTGACCTGCGGGCAAAGCTGACCTTTATCACTATGGGGATCACCTCTCACTATGAGGCACTGAAGATGACGATCCTCAACCGGAAAGAGGGAGAGGTGGACAATACAGTCCTCCGGTTCTCTGACTTGCTGGGAAAAAAGCAGGTGATGAACCCCAACTTCAAAAGCGGGATCTTCCCTTATATCTGGGATGACCACGGCAACCCCATGTGGTATGTCTACCAGCTGAAACAGGAGGACTACCAGCTGCTTGCGGAAAGCGTGGATGAATACCTGCAGGTGTTCCAGTCCCCAAACTTTGCAGAGCCCCCCGGACAGCAGATGTACTAATCAGCCAGAAAAGAAAATCATCACAGGGCCGAGCTGGACACATGGCCCTGCTTTTCTTTTGGCCATTGATAGAAATACAGCTCGCCTTCAACTGAAAGGGGTGAGAAAACCAGATGTTTATATGGGATTTTGTGCTGGGCGACATTATGGATCAGGTCATCGACTGGGTCTATGCCCAGCTTGTAGGCTTCTTTGGGAATTTTTTCTCCCAAATGGGCAATATGGGCGTTGAACTGTTTGAAATGAGCTGGGTACAGTCCATCGTCCTCTTTTTTTCTTATTTGGCCTGGGCGCTTTATGCCGTGGGGCTGGTGGTGGCTGTATTCGAGTGCGGTATAGAGTATCAGACCGGCCGGGCCAGCGTAAAGGACACTGCTCTGGGCGCTATCAAAGGCTTTATGGCTGTCGGCTGCTTTACACTTGTTCCGGTGGAACTGTATAAGCTGGCGGTCGACCTACAGGCCGGTCTCACCAACGGGCTTACCGGATATGGGAGCATCGATGCCCTTGCAACGGGGATCACGGATGCCCTGAGTGCCGGAAATGTTGGCAGTATCGATGCCTCCGGTGTCTTCGGTGGGCTGACCTCTGTGATTACCAGCCCCATCATGGCTCTATTTTTGATCATCATGATGGGGTATGCCATCGTCAAATGCTTTTTCAGCAACTTAAAGCGCGGCGGTATCCTGCTGATCCAAATTGCTGTGGGGTCGCTCTATATGTTTTCCATCCCCCGCGGATACACGGATGGGTTTATACAGTGGTGCAAGCAAATCATCGGTTTGTGCCTGACCACCTTCCTGCAGGCAACGATTCTGACCGCCGGCCTGTTGGTGCTGAAAGACCACGCCCTGCTGGGACTTGGCCTCATGCTCTCAGCCGGCGAGGTTCCAAGGATCTGCGGAGCCTTTGGCCTGGATACCTCTACCCGCGCCAACATTATGTCGGCCGTTTATGCAGCGCAGACAGCAATCAATACCACCCGTACAGTAATCCAAACTGTAGCGGCCAAGTAGTCAAATGCAGCCTCACAATTCAGAAAAGGAGAACCGTATGAAAAACAAGACATTGGAAACAAGTTTGAAACCCGGCGCCATTCAGACATCCGCCTTTAAAAAAAGCTAACTCTTGGGAGCCTCTTCGATGGGATCGGCGGGTTTCCCCTGGCAGGCCTTCACAATGGCATTGAGCCGGTATGGGCCAGTGAAATCGAAACATTCCCCATAGAGGTGACCAGGGAACGGTTTCCCGATATGCTCCATGTCGGGGACATCACAAAACTGAACGGCAATGAACTGCCCCCGGTGGATATCATCACCGGGGGTTCGCCATGTCAGGATTATGCCGAGAAAATAGTTATTCCGAAGTAATCGCTGCAAACCCTGTAGTACAAGGCGTTACCAGCAAAAACTTCGGAATAACATAATCGGCATATATAGAACAATAGGATTAGAGCAGACCAGATAACTTCAAAATCATTTCCTCGTTATCAGCCCAAATCTCATCCGGTACGGGCTTGGTTCCGCGGACAG
>NZ_JBMGPW010000012.1:0-33778 GCF_049060325.1 Vescimonas sanitatis
CGCTTTCCCTCACGTAACCGGCGTTTTCCTGATCGTTGTCGTTCCCCCGACTGTGCCAGCACAGCTTTCCGCTGCCGCTGCCTGCTACTACGGCAAAAATTATTCGTTCTGCCGTGTCGCAGGCTAAGAAATAATTATATCCTGTGCCCGACGGGCACACCTACCTTTGCCGCCTTGCGGCGGCAAAGGCGCGATTTGATAATCGCCACTCGACCAGCGCACCAACCCCTACCCTCGCTGTTGTCAGCGGCAGCGGCGCAGGAGGTACAAGCAGTCCCCCGAACCGACAACGATACCCGCCGTACCAATTCCGCGAAGCCAGCACCGCCAAATTTGCACTTGCCTGCCCCGCGCCAAGGGGTCCTTAGACCGTAGGTCTAAGCGACTTTCTTTTCCACATTTCTTTCTTCGCAGAAAGAAATGTGGCCGCCGGAGACCGCCTCCCCGTCGGGGGGAAACCGACTCGCCGCCGGGGCGGCGAAACCCTCCCCGCGCCAAGGGATCCTTAAACCGTAGGTTTGAGTGGTTTTCTTTGGTAACTTTCTTTTTACAAAAAAAGAAAGTTACTCGTGCCGGAGCACGAAACTCCCCATCCCGCGCCCGCAGGCGTATGTCAAAGGCTTCCCGCAGGGAAGTCTTTGCGTGGTTTTACAGTTCGATCTCGCAGTCCGGCTCCACCTTCTTGCAGGCCTTCAGCACCGCCTTCATGGTGGCCTTCTGGTCTGCGCCCTCCGCAAATTCCACGATCATCTTCTGCGTCATAAAGTTCACCACGGCGGAGGCCACGCCCTCAGTCTTCTGGGCAGCTTCCTCCATCAGGTTGGCGCAGTTGGCGCAGTCAACTTCGATGCTGTATGTCTTTTTCATAGTGATGACTCCTTTCGCAGCACTTAAAGTATTAAGTACTTGTTTAATCGTTCTGGGCGTAGTATAATGTACCTGACCGCAAATGTCAACGGTCCGGCGGCACTCCCTGCCGCCCGGGCGAAAACCATTGCCTTTCGGGCGAAACGGAGGTCATCGTATGGAAAACCCGTCCCTGCCCCACTACCACGGCGAAGAGCCGGCCCACACGGAGGTCGTCCGCCAGATGCTGGAAAAAGAGGACACCTTTCAGGAACTTTCCGATATTTTCCGGCAGCTGGGCGACGCCAACCGCATCCGCATCTTCTGGCTGTTGTGCCACTGCGAGGAGTGCGTGGTGAACATCGCCGCCATGATGGATATGTCCAGCCCCGCCGTCTCCCACCACCTCCGCATCCTTCGGGACAGCGGCCTGCTGACCACCCGCCGCGACGGCAAGGAGGTCTACTACCACGCCGCCGACACCGCCCAGGCCCGGCTGCTGCACGAGCTCATCGAGCAGGTCATGGACGTGGCCTGTCCCCAGTGGCGCGCCGAGGCAGAGCAGGTCCGGCTGATCCGGGAGATCCACGACTACCTGCTGTCGCACATGGACCAGCGTATCACCATCGAGGACCTCTGCCATCTGTACCCCATCAACCCGACCACATTGAAAGAGGTGTTCAAGGATGTGTACGGCACCTCCATCGCCGCCCATCTGAAGGAGCACCGTCTGGAGAAGGCCGCCCGCCTCCTCCGTGAGACGGATGCCAGTATGGCGGAGGTAGCCCGCCGGGTAGGCTATGAAAGCCAGAGCAAATTCACCGCCGCCTTCAAGGACCAGTACGGCTGTCTGCCCACAATGTATCGGAAGATGTCATAAGCGTGAACTGAAAGTATCATATAGGTATAAAAAAGGCGCCCTTCGGCGCCTTTTTTGCGTACATAAAGGTATCCCTTTTTGCATGGGTTTGTTCACATTTCCCGGATATATCGTGTTCACATTTCCTGGGCCTGTAATTGGAGGCGATCGGCGATCATGGCGATGAATTCGGAGTTTGTGGGCTTGCCCTTCGCGGAGTTCACCGTATAGCCAAAGTATTTCTGCAGCGTTTCCAGGTCGCCGCGGTCCCACGCCACCTCGATCGCGTGGCGAATGGCGCGCTCCACCCGGCTGGGTGTCGTCCCGAACCGCTTTGCGATCTCCGGATACAGCACCTTCGTCACCGCGTTGATGACCTCCATATTCCGTACCGTCAGGATAATACCCTCCCGCAGGTACTGGTAGCCCTTGATGTGCGCCGGCACGCCGATCTCGTGGATGATGGCCGTGACCATCATCTCCAGCTGCTGCAGCGGCAGGTCGCAGCGCGGGCCTGCCGCGTGGCGGATATGCTCCAGCACTGAGGTGTCGTCCGCCGGCTTGGGCAGGAATGCATAGGCGCCGGCATCCCGGATGTCCCGGGCCGCCTCGGCGGTGCGGAATTCCGTCACCACAATGCACCGCGTCTCGGACTTGCCCTTCAGCCGCCGCAGGATGCCCGTGCCGTCCAGTCCGGGCAGCACCGTGTCCAGCACCAGCACGGCGGGGTGCTGTGCCTCCACCATCGCCAGCGCCTCACGGCCGTCGGTAGTGTCGCCGATCAGACAGATATCCCCCTGCTTCTTCAAGAAATCGCACAGCTCTGTCCGATACGCCTGGTCCGCATCCGCAACGCATACAGTGATCTTGTTCTCCATATTCACTTTCCCCTTTAACATAATTTTAACGGCACGCAATTCCCCATATACACACCACGAACCGCTCTGACGCTATCAAAAATACCACAAACAGACAGCAAATGCAAGGGCAATTTGTCGAAAACAAACATTTTCGTTCGACACCCAGCGACCGCATTCGACAAAAAGCGGTGCTTGGGAGACGATGTACCTTTTTGGAGCGATATTTCGCCATAATAATTTTGCATATACCAGCGATTGTGATCACTAATAGGCGTTTCGTGCATAATGCATCTATTTGTCGTTTCAAGCAAGAAAGCAACACCCTCTCGGGAGTTGCTTTTGGGAGCTTGCGGCCGGATTTCCCCTGCGAGGGGGGATAAACTTCGACTCCGGACAAGCTCAATAAAAAAAGCAACACCCTATCGGGAGTTGCTTTTTTGCCTTGTATTGACAGAAAAGATGCATCACCAAGGTTGTTGCCTCTTATAGTGTTCACCATCTCAAAACTTCTTGTTTATATGGTACCTCTACTTTATGTGATTGTCCATTCACATCTTTTATAATTCCTGTTCGATCACCATCTCCGAATCCCGGAAGTGGATACGAATGGTCTCCTCGTCCTCTACCGTGATTTTCTGGATGATCTGACGGACGAACTCATCGGCGAACTCCGTGTAGCCTGCGCTGCACTCCATGATGCTGTCCCACATCTGCTGATGGCGGGTGGCCTGTTCCTCCAAGCTGACTTCCATCTGCCGGGCGTCCAGAATCTGTGCTTTGAGGGATTCTTTCTCGTCTGTCAGCGCCTTCATTTTGGCATTCAGTTCGGCATCGCCCATGTTCTCCAGCAGCCGGTCCAGCAGATCGCTTTGCTCCCGACTCACCGTTTCCATGTGTTTCTTCAGTTCCAGCAGCTTTGCACCAGCCTGCGATAATGCCTGCTTGGCTTCCTCTGCCATCGCCAGTACATCAGGGCAGACCTCCTGCCGGATGGCGGCAAACTCGTTCATGGAGGCGAGGATCGCGCTGTGGAGCTTGCTCTCATCCAGTGTCGGTGAGTTGTGACAGTATTGCGTTCCGAACTCCAATCTGGACACGCAGCGCCATACGATCCGCTTTTTCCCGTTTCTTGCCCAGGTCACTCGTTTGTACGGGGAACCGCACTCACCGCATACCAGCAGTTCCGTCAGGGCGTATTTGCCGGAATATTTCCCAAGCTCTGTCTTGCCGCTCTTTTGCAGCACCTTGCGCTTGCTGGATCGGCGCGTCATCTCGTTCCGTACCTGATCGAACATCTCTCTGGAGATGATGGCAGGATGGTTGTTCTCCACATAGTACATGGCGCGCTCGCCCTGGTTTTTCTTCACCTTCTTGGAGATACAGTCCGTGACATAGGTCTTTTGCAGCAGGGCATCTCCGATATATTTTTCATTCGTCAGGATGTTGTGGATGATGGCGGACGACCAGAATTCTACCCCCTGTGCGGTCGGGACATTATCCTTGTCCAATTCTCGCTTGATCTGCCCCAGCGTACAGCCGTCCAGATACCGGTGATAAATCCGCTTGATGACCTCGGCTTCCTCCGGGACGATCTCCGGCTGTCCATCCGCACCCTTGCGGTATCCCAGCATCTTTTTGTATTGGAAGGTCACTTTTCCGGCTTCCGCACTTTTTGCTTTGCCCCAAGCGACATTCTTGCTCAGAGATTCGGATTCCGCCTGGGCGAAACCGCTGAACAGTGTGATCAGGAACTCGCTGGATTCCGTCAGCGTATTGATGTTCTCTTTTTCGAAGTACACGCCGATGCCGTTGGCTTTCAGCAGGCGCACTGTTTCCAAGCAGTCCACGGTGTTTCTGGCAAAGCGGGAGAGAGATTTTGTGATGATGAGGTCGATATGGCCTCGTTTACAGGCAGTGATCATCTTTTTGAACTCTGTTCATTTCTTGAGGCTGGTACCCGTGATGCCCTCGTCTGCATAGATCCCCGCCATTTCCCAATCCGGGCTATCCTGGATCTTCTGGGTATAGTAGCTCTTTTGAGCCTCATAGCTGTTGAGCTGCTCCTCACTGTCGGTGGAGACGCGGCAGTATGCCGCTACACGCATTTTGCCGTCTTGCGCTTTACGGAGGGTCTCCGGTGCCTTGGTTGCAGGGATCACCCGCACCCGGCGTTCCAAAGTTGTCGCCGTTGTTTCCATGTATCATTCGTCCTTTCCCTTCATTTCGTCATCCAAAAATGTAAGCCTTACCGCGCCGTCCGGTGTGATGGTGATATGAGAAACCGCCCGGTGAAAGCGGCGCCAGTTCACTTTCGTCAGGCGGTCAGAATTTTCGTATCCACAAATGGTGTCCGGGCAACAGTCGTATCGTGCGGCTGCCCCCTGTAAGATCAGCATCATGACTGCTTCTGGGGACTCCGGCTGTTCCAAGCCTCGATTGATGACATTGTTCAGTCGGATGACCTCAGCAGAGGGCGTATATCTCAACAGCATTCCCATCTATGATACGCATGAACATCTCGCGCCCTGCGAGGCGGCAAGAGAAAAGGAAACTGATATCTTGCGTGAATATCTAAGGCATTATATGGCTTCCAGTGTGATTTCGGCAGGTCTGTCCCAAAAAGATTTTCTTTATGTGCGTGATGCGTCGAAGCCACTCATGGAGCGCTGGAATATGGTGGAGCCGTACTGGGAATATAACAGACATACCGGGTATGGGCAGGCCGTTGATATCAGTGTGAAAAAACTCTACGGTTATAGTATCCTGCCTGTGCGAGTCATTCGTTTGTTATTGAGCATGGAGATGTATAAGACGACTTTCCATTCATGCGGGATATTTCCCTCTCCGAAAATAGCGGATGCGCCGCTCGGCCCTGCCGTCGTGCGCGAGCGCTTGAGCAAAATACTGGAGCTGGCAGTCTCTGAACACGTCTGCTTCCACAATCTGCGCCACACCTTTGCCACGACGTTGCTCGAATACGGTATGGATGTAAAAACGCTCTCAACCATTATCGATCACAATTCCGTGGCAACAACGCTGAACATTTACGCACACATCACCGACGATATGCGGGTAAAAACGGCGGTAGACTTTGACCACGGCATTGCAAAGAGGGAACAAATCATGCCTCCTGTTCGAAAACTTGCGTTGGAGAATATGACGACCTTTACCGCGGTGAAAGCAGGGGACCGGTTGCGTCAGTCAGCTCGGTGAACACCGCTGAGGAGGCAAATATTCCCCAAGAGGACCGGACGGCAAAAAGCGCAGTGGCAACGTCTACGCCCATACCCGCGAGGAATGCGAGGAAAAGCTGAAAGACCTCGTTCAGAAAATGAAAGCGGACCTTGCGGCAGAACGGGAGCGGGCAGGGCGGACATTCTGATCCTGACGGACAGAAGACGACCACAGAACACCGAATCCTGTGGCCCCAAATTTATAAAGAAAATTCAAACATACGAAAAATTGCGAAATGTAGAAAAGCGGTCGGAAGTTGCATGACTTCCAACCGCTTTTGTGTGCTTTTATACAGCACGCTCCTGTTTGTATTATTTGCAATCTGCCCAGCGCGGGTGATCATATACGTTCTTGTCCACCACGTATGGCCATTGTTCCCCGCGGCAAACCGCGAGGCATCCCTCCACGCACATGGTCGCCATCTGAATGACCGCTTCCCGCGTCTGGGCGGCGGCGTGCGGCGTGACCAGAAGATTGGGCGCCTGGAGCAGAGGGTCATCCACACGCAGAGGCTCGCTGCAAAAGACATCCAGCCCTGCGGCCGTAATTTGGCCGGACGTCAGGGCTTGCAGCAGATCCGCCTCGTTGACGATCCCACCGCGGCTGGTATTGATAAGGAGCGCAGTCTTTTTCATCAGGGCCAGCTCGGATGCGCAGATCAGATTTCGGGTGGCCTCCACCAGCGGCATATGCACGGAGACGATATCTGATGTGCGCAGAAGGTCTTCTTTGTTCTGGCAATATTCGACCCCCCACGACTGTATCTGTTCTTTTGAGAAGAAACTATCAAAGCCGATGACCTTCATGCCGATGCCCAGGCAGATCTTCGCGGTTTCGCGACCGATCGGACCAAGACCGATAATGCCGACAGTCTTGCCTTCCCATTGGAAGGCTTTATGTGCATCCCGTATGCTCCAGTGACCCTGCAGGGTCTCGTTATTTGCCTCGACAAGATTTTTGGACAGCGACAGCATCATGGCAACGGTATGCTCCGCAACGGATCGCCCGTTTGCGCCCGGAGTGACCACAACGGGAATGCCCAGCTTTGTTGCCTGCGTAACGTCTACAGAATCATACCCGATGCCGGGCCGCCCGATGACCTTCAGCTGTGGGCAGCAGGCCAGAGCGGCTGCATCACACTTTCCGATGCGGACGATCAGGGCATCCGCATCCTGCATCAGCTGGGGATAGTGATTGGGATCTCCGTCATCAGCGCTGATATAGTCAACGTGTGCCTGATCTAAAAGTGCCAATCCCTCGGCACAAAGGGACTGCGTCATTACAAATTTCATAGGTATTTCCGTCCTTCTTATGATACTTCCATAGAGAAAACGCGTGCCGGATTATGGACCAGCATCATCTCCAGCGCAGATGCGGAGATCCCCTGCTGAAGCAGCATGGGGGCGAAATCCGCAAACAGATAGGATAAGCCGTTGGCGATCCCTTCCGGTGCCATATAAGCCGCCAACGCTTCCTGCCGGCCGCCGTCCATACCCAGCAGAAGCTGCTGTTCATAACCGGCATCCACCAGCTGCTTTAGGATCTCCGCAAGCGCCTGATCAGAACGCAGGTGGGGCTTGTTTGCCTCTTCGATGCAGAGAACTGCGCCGCGGTCCAGTAGTTTTTTATAGTACACCAAGTTCGGATCGCGCTGGACGTGGCAAAGGACGGTCTTTTCCAAATCAGCACCTGCCGCAGCCAGTATATCCAGTATCTGTGGCCCCATCGTCCCATTTTCAGTATGAATAGAGATGGCACACCCCGTTTCCCGCTGCGTCATGGCCGCGATTCGGAGCGCTTTCTGCTCCAGGTGTGTGATCAGCCTATAACTTGTTCCTGCCTTGATCAGTCCGGCTTTGTAGGCGGTACGCTCCACGACAGGACCGTTATAGCTGTGCAGATCCATTCCGTCTGTGATCTCCAGGCACATCAGCGCGGCGATCTTTTTCTCATCCACCGTGGCCAGAAAAGATACTCTGGGATCATAGTTCTCCGCCTTGTGAAAGCCAGTGACCATGACCAGATTTCCCTGTCCGCGGTAAGCCTCCGCTATCTCTGCCATTTTTCCGACATTTCTGCCGCAGCCGATAGGGTCCATACAAACCATGGTCTTCCCACCGGATGCGAGAAATGCGCCGAACTCCCGCTTTGCTGCGGCAGTGTCGTCCATTAAAAACATAGGGTTGCGCACGACCTCTGGTCCGCCGCTGCGGATCAGATGGTCGTGCGAGTCCGTTTTTCCAATCTCAGATGCCGGAATATCTCCCAGAACCGTTCGAATGATTTTCATAACCGTTTGTATTCCTCAACTAAAAAACTTCTGCATGTTCGTTTCATCCGCTAACTCCCGCGGGAGTGTCAGCATCTCCGCGTTTGTGCCATACAAGCAGAGTGCCGTTCGCGAGGCTCGTTTCGCCGCAAATGTAGGCTTTTCCATGGTCAGCACCGAACCGCGCTGAAGCAGGGTCAGCTTCTCTGCCTGCACGAAAAGTGTACACTGTGCATCCTGCGAGGCTTGGCCCAGCGCTGTAGCTGTTATGCGGCGTACCGCAGGCGTAAAACACAGCAGGAACTGCCGACTCAAAAAGTAGCCCAGCAGGAAAAAGCCCGCTCCGAGATATATGTTGCCACCCAGGAGCAGGACCCCTAAGCCGTACAGCCCAATCAGCAGGCGGATCAGCGTACCGCCCCGCCAGGCGCGGACTGTTGTATAATAGAGCCGATGGCCAGTGACCTGACGCTCCAGCGTGGCGGCATCGTCCGGCCATGAAAAGACCTGCTGAATGGGAGCTTCCTTTTCCAGATCGTGGCGGAGCTTTTCTGCCAGCTCCGCCAACTCCTGTCGCTGGCAGTCCGCGGCAAACCGCAGCAGCAGATCATCCAGATGTGTCTCCTGCACTACCTGAATGGGAATGGCGTCGAAAATGACACCATCAGCCACCAGTGCAGCACAGCTTTTCAGCGGGATAATACTCTGTATGGCAGAGCCGGATACGCTTTTCGTCTGGGTCCCATAGCGGCAAAGCAGACTCGGTCCCGCCGTATACAGATGGTGCGGGCCCAGATAGCCATCGTCCAGCTGTTTCAGGTATCCGCCGACGGTTCGTTTTGCCTGCAACCGCGTGAAAAACATCCGAAAGGCCCCGCGACCCGCTGCTGCTGCAGCGGCAGCGAAGAGCAGGATGCGCAGCACAATAGAATAGTCCCGTTCCAGCAGCAGGAAAAGAATGGCAGCTATCAGGAACCCTACATTGAGCCCCCAGAACTTTAACTGCTGAGACGGTGTGCGGTTTTTCAACCGTATCTGCAATTCGATGAGGTCTTCGTAGATATCCGCCGTGACCGTATAACGGCAGTTGACCATAGCAGCCTCCTGTAAATCATCAGCCTTTGCGCGCCTTTTGCCTGCATCGAAGCATCTTGAACAGAGGCAGCAGCAAAAATGTCACTGCAACGATCATGAAAACGCAGGAGATCGGGCGTGTAAATACATCCAGGAACATTCCAGAGGATGCGATCATCGCAGAGCGGAAGTACTTCTCAATCATGGGGCCGAGAATAAAGCCGAGGATGATGGGCGTCATGTCCACGCCCAGTTGCTCCAACACATAGGCAACGACACCAAAGAGCATCATCATCCAGACATCAAACATCCGATTATTTAGGGCAAGTACGCCCATGACACAGAACATCAAGATCGCCGGGAACAGGAAGGAGAATTTCACATCGATGGCGCGGATAAACAGCTTCAGGAGGCCAAGCTCCATGATATACATGACAAAATTTGCCAATGCGTAGGCGACCATGATCGTACCTATGATGTCAGGATTCTGCGTAAACAGCAGCGGGCCGGCCTGAAGCCCATGTATCGTCAGGCCACCCAGCAGGGCGGAGGTCGTCAGATCGCCGGGAATGCCCATCGTTACCAGCGGGATTAATGCGCCGCCATTGACGGCGTTGTTGCTGGTTTCAGATGCGCAGATGCCCTCGGGAGAGCCGTGTCCAAAGCGCTCTGGGTGCTTGGACACCGATTTTGACTGATTGTAGGTGATCATCGTCGCAGCATTCTGGCCGATGCCGGGCAGGATGCCTATGCCGGTGCCGATGAGGCAGCCCAGTGCGATGGGCTTTGCACAACCCTTCATTTCCTTCAGGTGCGGCAGAAAGCTGGTCTTCTGCATACTGATGTGCATTCTCGGCTCTTTCAGATCCACAGATTGATGCAGGATCTCGCGGATCGCGAACAGACCCATCATCAGCGCTGTGGACTGGATGCCGCCCTGCAGCTGCCAGTTGCCAAAGTCGAGCCGGCTCACGCCGGAAACAGCGTCAATGCCGACACATCCCAACAGAAGTCCCAGCAGTGCGCCGATCAGGCCTTTGACCACGTCCTCACAAGACATGGTGATCACGACGGCCAAACCAAGAATGCAGACTGCGAAGTACTCCCAACTGCCGAACGCCAGCACGACCTTAGCCAACTGCGGTGCGATCAGGATCAGTGCCAGCGCAGAGGCGGTACCGCCAATGAGACTGGCAAACACGCCAATCGTCAGTGCCTCGCCAGGCCTTCCCGCTTTTGTCATGGGGTATCCGTCGTAGCAGGTGAAGATCGAGGACGGTGTGCCGGGTATGTTGATCAGCGTTGCTGTGATCAGGCCGCCGCTGATGCCGCCTACGTAGATGGCAATTAGAAGTGTCAGGCCTTGATGCGCGGTCATTGTGTAGGTGATGGGGATCATAAGCGCCACGCCTAGTGTTGCCGTAAGACCGGGGATACATCCGAAGATGATCCCCATCAACACGCCGAACAGCAGTACCACAAAGCACATGGGATCAGAGAGCATTGCACCGATCCCTGCTGTAATTACTTCCATATGCGTACTCCTCTTTGCATGATCATAGTCCAGTGCGGAGAGCCGTCATAACAACGGCTCTCCGCAGACGGGAATGTGTAGTGCCGATCAGTTCGCGTTCAGGATCTCCTGGAACACCGGAGCCAGCTCTTCGGCCCAGGCCTCGATCTTGGGCTGCATCTCACTGCCGCGGACAAAGTTGATCTCCCAACCGTAGCCCTCGACCAGTGTTGCAAATTCCTCGGTTTTGGTCACTTCCTCGATGGCGTCTGCCAGCAGATCCAACACCTCCTGGCTGGTGCCGGCGGGCGCATAGTAGCCGCGGGGCTTGGTGGTGGTGATGTCAATACCCAGTTCCTTGCTGCAGGGCGTATCGGGCAGCGCCTTGGCGCGATCCTCACCGAAGACGACCAGACCATAGAAATCGCCGGAAGCCACGTAGCTCTTCGTATCGGAAACGGACATGGTCAACAGCTGGATCTGGTTGCCCAGAAGTGCCGTATTGGCGGCGGAACCGCCATCAAAGGGGACGACGGTAATATCGTTCTCAATGCCAAGAGCCTTCATCAGGCGCAGCGTATCGGCATAGTTCACCGTGTTGACGCCAGTGGTACCCAGCTTTACCTCGCCCGGATGCTCTTTTGCATAGGCAGCCATCTCGTCCAGACTCGTCCAGCCGGTGGTCGTGTTGGTCATGACCACACCGTAGTCATTCACCACGCAGCAGATCAGCTCCATTTCCTTATAGAGTTCCTCGGTGGTGGAGCCGCTCAACGTGAAGCCCACCACGTCCATGGGGTTGTGCGCAAGGATAGTGTAGCCGTCCGGATCCGATTTCGCGGCCTGCAGGCAACCAGTATAGCCGCTGGCACCTTCTACGTTGACAGCCACCATGTTGACATTATTGGGCAAGGAGATGTACTTCATGATGGTGCGCGTAAGGACATCGGAGCCGCCGCCTGCGGCGTAGGGAACAATACAAGTGATGGGGCCGCTGGGATAATCAGCAGAGGTGTTATCGCTGGGGACGTTCTGGGCTCCGCAGGCAACCAGACTGAACGTCATCACTGCGGCAAGGAGCAGGCCAAAAAACTTTTTCATACTTTCCTCCTGTTTTCTTCTGATTTTTGTTTTACTATTTTGTTCGCAGACATCTGCGAGAGGGTACGATTACGGCAGGCGGACGCCTAGGAGCTTCGCAAAGACCAGCCACAGCACGGCCACCATGCATCCGGTGTAGACCACGTCAATGACGGCATACTTCGTCAACTCCTTTTTTGAGTAATCCTTCAGCTTCTTGTTATTTTCCTTGTACACATACAGGCCGTTAAGGAACAGAAGGATCACAGCGGTGCAGATGTAGAAACCTGCCACAGGCAGCAAAGCACAGTACAGTAGCAACGCGGCCACCGTCATGATGACGGTGCTGTTGATTGTAAAATGAAATCCTGATGTCTGCTGGGACTTCCTTCCCAGGTTCAGGGAGCGGATCAACAGCGCAAGTGAGGCTGCTGCCAGAAACAGCGCCAGCATCCGGATATACACATCCGGCCGCGTAAAATATCCACCCATCGAGACAGATGGGATGTTGGATGTAATGTTCGGGTAGAGCAGCAGAAACAGGCTCAGTGCCAGCATCAGCACAGCCAGGACGAAGTCGTTTGCATTTTTAATCAATTTTTTCATACATATACTCCCGCAGCCGGCCGATTACATCGCATCCCGGTATTTGTCCATGAGCGCGTCTATCTGTGCCATTTCGCTCTGCGTGATGGGTTCCGTGGGAAGAATGGACCGATAGCTCATGGGGCATACCTTGCTCATGGCATATTTGGTGGACGACGTCTGACTTTTTGCCATCGGATAAAGCGTGCAGACATCCGATAGCAACTCATTCCACTTCATGGTTTCCGCGATGTTACCAGCCTTGCCGAACTGATAGACCTTCAGGTGGACCTTCGGGAATACCGGCGCCAGCGACGGGACAAAGCCGTCTGCGCCCAGCAGCATGCTGGCTGCGGCAAGGTTTGTAGAGCCCTGGTGCAGGATGAAATCGGAGTCCTTGAAATGGCGGAGCAGCTTCTGGAATCCCGGGAAATTACCGGATGTATCCTTGCAGCCGATCACCCTACTGTCCAACTCCGCAATGCGGATGATGGTCTCCGGCGTGAGATTCAGTCCAGTGAACATGGGGATATTGTAGATCATCAGCTTGACCTTCGTATGGCGCAGGATCTCCTCGAAATGCCGGACTGTCTCGTCCTGTGTCGCGTGGCGTGCATAGAATACCGGCGTTACGACGGCCACGTCACCACCCATGTCCTCCAGCGCCTTGATATTGTCGATGACCCGCTGGGTACTGCTGTCCATCACACCGCTCATGACCGGGTAATCCGGTCCGGCCTCGTCCAGAACGATGCGGATCGCGCGGTTGCGCTCAGCCTGTGTCAAAGCCATGCACTCTCCGTTGGAGCCTGCAACGAACACACCATGAAGCCCCACATCTTTGCAGCGTCTTACGATTCCGCGCAGGGCAGCCTCATCTACCCGCTCAAATTTGTCAACGGGCGTTACGATGGGAGGTACAACTCCCACATAGCGATCTTTTGCCATATAGCCTCTCTTGCCCTCCTTATGATCTTACTCTTTTTTGATATATTCTACTGCGCGGCTCAATGCCTTGCAATCGCCAAACGCGCCGGACTTCGTTACGACCGGAAGCCCAGCCGCGTTGCCATCACCAAATATCCCGGCAGGCATTCCGGGCGTGACCTCGTCCCACAAACAGATACGATGCACGTTGAGCGCCTGACATATACTCAGTGCCGTGTCGCCGCCGACAAGGATCATAGCATCATAAAGGCGGTCATCCTGCGCCCTAACTACCGCTCCCAAGCTGCCTGCAAGATGAAGCGCCGCCTTTCGCTGCTCCGGTGTAGTCTCGCTTTCAGCAGCCTCTCCTTTAGATGCTGCGTGCAGCAGATAGTCGAAGGTGAGCACCACGCCCGGACCGTCACCGTGCAGCGCCGCAGCGGTCGCCCTGCAGGCATTGCTTATCTCCTCAGCCTTGTCTTCCGCGCGGTTCAGCGCAGCAACGCGGAGGGGAACGATCTGAAAGCCTTTCTGACTGAGCTGCCTGATTTGAGCAGCTGTCTCCATTTTCATGGATCCTGTTACAACGAAGATCTTTCCTACGCCGTTCCACGGCGCACTTTTGGGCGCGTCATCCTGCGGGACAGGCAGTTCCCGTGCAAGCCCAGCAGAGCCGCAGTACAGGATACCCGGGATATCCCGGCAAACATCCGCAATGCGCCGGAGCGTTTCCTGATCTTCTGCATCGAAGAGGGCCACCTCCGTCTGCGGCGAAAACAGCATATCTCTTACCGTCGCCGTGTCCTGAAGCATTTCCTTTGCGATAGGCCGAACCGGAAAGCGGGATTCCCTGTGCCACCGCTGTAGTAGATCCTGAGATGAGCCGTCCGGCAAATGCAGGACTCCCTCCCTGACAATGCGGCCTTCCTGAGGAAAGCTGGGTGTCACGATCGCTTTCCTGCAGCCAGATGCTTCCAGCGCTGCATCGATCTCCTGCACCGGATTCCCACGCATCATGGAATCGATTTTTTTATACAGGATATCCTGCGGAGACAGTGACAGCCTGTGGACCGCCCGCAGTGTTTTTTCATACGCTTCTGAGCCGGACAGCTCTCTTGAGCTGTTGTTGATGGAGACTGCCCCTGCACAAGAATCGCCGCGCAGCTCACAGTCATCCGCACTTACGATCACACTGGTTTGAATCCCATATTTGCGGAACTGGATCCCGGTGTCCATCGCACCGGTAAGATCATCAGCCAATACTATGTACATGCTGTGTCCTCTCATTGTTTTACCGTCGAACGATAGGCGGCAAAGCGGATCGCATAGTCAATGGCATTCACCAGACTCAATTCATTTGCGTAGCCCTGTCCGGCGTGGCCAAAGCCTGTTCCGTGATCCACCGAGGTACGGATGATCGGAAGGCCCAGTGTGACGTTCACACCGGCCACCGCATCCCATTTACCAGCCTCCCTGTTATACACAAAGCCTTTTACCTTCAGTGGGATGTGGCCCTGATCATGGTACATGCAGACAACGATATCGTACCACCCACCGATCGCCTTACTGAACACCGTGTCTGCTGGCGTGGGTTTTCCGTCTGGAATGCAGATGCCCTCGGCCAGCGCCGCATTGATCGCCGGTTGGATCTCATCTATTTCCTCCCGGCCGAACAGGCCATCCTCACCACAATGGGGATTCAGACCCGCAACAGCGACTTTGGGGGACTGGATTCCCAAGGATCTGCACCCATCGTTGGCGATGCGGATGCAATCCAGCACGCGGTCTTTCTTCACCCTGTCGCAAGCCTCCCGCAACGAGACGTGCGTGGAAACGTGCACCACCCGCAGATTTTCGTGGGCCAGCATCATGGTGTACTTTTCAGTGCCTGTAAAATGGGCGTAAATCTCCGTATGCCCGCTGAAATGATGCCCCGCCATGTTGATAGCCTCTTTGCTCAGCGCATTGGTGACAGTGGCATCCACCTGACCTTCCATGGCCAGCTCAATGACCTTTTTTACATACTGAAAAGCCGCTTCGCCACCCAGCGGGCAGGCGATTCCGAACTTTCTGTCAGAAATGTCGGTCACAATGCCTAAGTCATATACATCGATGCTGCCGAAAGTAAAGAGTGCTTCGTCTACTGAATGAACAAGGTGCACCGCGAGCGTCCCCTTTTTCACAACACCAATCCGTTCTGCCGTTTCCAGCGCGTACTGCATGCAGGCGGCATCACCGATGACGATGGGGCGGCACTTCCGATATAGCTCTGGATCGGATAGGGCCTTTATCGTGATTTCAGGGCCATTTCCGCAGGGATCGCCCATGGTAACTCCAATAATGGGTCGTTTTGTCATTTTTCATCCTCCGGCAGAACAGAGAGGTATATGTTCCGGATCTCCTCTATCGTCAATTCTTTTCTGTTATTATCCAGGAGACGCCGCTGCTGGCCACCGGCCTCCACTAAAAAGTCCAGGTCACTGCCTTTGACGCCGTACTGTTTCAAATTTGTCGGGATGTCCGTGTCGCGGATGACCTGCTCAATAGCATGGAGCAGATACAGTGATCGCTGTTCTATGGTTCCCGTGCGCTGTTCAGGAAATACAGTGTCACAGAGCTGTGCCATTTCCTGTGCACAGGCACTGCGGTTCACCTTCATGACAGGGCTAAACAGAATGGCATTGGAAATGCCGTGGGCAATATGAAACTTTCCGCCCAGCGGATAGGACAACGCGTGAACGGCCGTTGTCCCGCTGGCGGTAATGGCGATCCCGCCATAATAGGCTGCCAGCAGCATGGCTTTCTTGGCATCCATGTCCTCCGGATCGCGGTAAGCTTTCACGATGTTGTGGAAAATCAGGCGCGCGCCTTCCCTTGCATAGAGGTCACTGAGAGGAGTGGCCTTCAAAGATGTGTAGCACTCCACAGCATGGGCCAGCGCATCCACTCCTGTAGCAGCTACGATAGCAGGCGGCAGATGGCGGATCATTTCAGGGTCCAGAATAGCATAATCAGGGATCATTTCGTCATTGACGATTCCTTTTTTTACGCTTTCCTCTGGAATGGCAACGATCGCGTTGCAGGTGGCCTCCGAGCCGGTCCCGCAGGTGGTCGGCAGAAACACTGTTTTGATCTGCTTATGGGCCAACGCGGGATCACGCAGAAGGTCCTTTATGGAATACGGAGCATTTTTCAATACGGAGCAGAGCTTTGCTGTGTCCATTACGCTGCCACCGCCGACGGCGACGATCATGTCACATTGCAGGTCTTCAATGGTCTGGACTACGTCCTCAACATCCAGATAGCTGGGCTCCCGCTTAATATCCGTGTACAGGTGATACGCAGCACCGTTCAACTGCTCCAGTACGCGGGTGCATAAGCCTGTATCATAAACGCCGCGGTCTGTCAAAACAATGACTTTTTTGGCATTTTCTTTTTCTAAAATACCACTGATTTTTTCTGTGGCATTTATGCCCAGAT
The DNA here is from genome assembly GCF_049060325.1 of Vescimonas sanitatis. Classification (NCBI taxonomy): domain Bacteria; kingdom Bacillati; phylum Bacillota; class Clostridia; order Eubacteriales; family Oscillospiraceae; genus Vescimonas; species Vescimonas sanitatis. The sequence continues at coordinate 16,728 of NZ_JBMGPW010000012.1, forward strand.
ATGTGCATCCAGGGGTCTTTACGCTGCATATTGCTTTTGACATAACGATGCTCCTACTTTTAATTTGACATTCGTTGTTCCGAAGTTATAATAATGATTGCATGTATTGTTGCGTTTTACAAGGCGATTTCCCCTACCGCGCGTTTATATGTGAAACGAAATGTAAATAATCTGCAAAGCCAAACTTTTGATGTTTCAAAACAGAACAATTGGAGGCGCCTATGTGTCGAATACTTGCCATCGCTCCCTATGAAAGTATGCGGAATCTGATTGTCAATCTGTGTGCAGACCGCCCCGAGATTCAGCTGACAGCTTTGGTCGGTGACTTGGAGGAGGGCGCCAAGCTGGTGCAGACGATCCCTTCGGAGGATTACGATATTATCATCTCACGAGGTGGCACAGCCGAGATCATCCGCACTGTGACAAGTATTCCGGTCATTGATATTTCTCTGTCCAGCTATGATGTGCTCAGTACGATCCGCCTGGTGGAAAATTATCCGGGCAAGTCTGCCATTGTTGCGTATCCCAGCATCAGCAAGATGGCGCGGCTGATTTGCGGCGTGTTGCAATCTGACATTCCGGTGTATACGTTAGACTCCGCACAGCACCTGCACGGTTTGATACAGTCCTTGAATGCGCAGGGCTTTTCATTGATCATCGGCGATGCAGTTACCACCGCATACGCCCAGCGCTGCTCGCTGGATGCTGTGCTGATCACCTCGGGCATCGAAAGCCTGGAGTCTACGCTGAATGAGGCACTTTACATCTATGAGCTGTTGTCTGTGCAGGGTGCCAAAGAGGGACTGCTCCGAAAAATCACGCAGGGCGGAAATACATACTATGCGATTCTCGACAGCAAAGGCAATTCTTGCTGGGAAAACGCTGCTTTAAAAGAAAAGCATAAGCTGCGGCAGTTTTTCAAAAACTTCATCACAACGGTATCTGCCTTGGAAAATCGAGACTTCTCCCGAAAAATAGGAGGCGAACAGTATGCGATCTCCTACGAATACAGCTATATCCACAATGAAAAATACTATCTGTTTACGGCGCAGCCGCTGCAAACAGATGGCGGCGAATCGCAGATCCTTACCGTCTATACCGCGAATGATATTTCCCCACACTACTTTACCAACTATGCAAACTCCTTTCTGCGCAGCGAAATTGAGCAATACGCTCTTGTCAACATCCCCATCCTCATTATCGGAGAGAGTGGTACGTCGAAAAACAAAGTCGCCAACGCTCTATACAGCAACAGTCCCTATAAGGAATGGCCGCTTTATGTGGTAAACTGCGCCAGGGCCACACCAAAATTCTGGCAGTCCTTCACCAACCAGCCAAATTCTGTCCTGTTTTCCCAGCGGATGACCATCTTCTTCCAGAACGCCGAGTGTTTGAGCGAAAGCCAATGCAGCGCACTCCTGCGGCATATACGCACGAATTCCGGAAATAAATATCTTTTTTCTGTCGTAACGGACGGAAAAACAGCGGATGATATTCCTATCTGCCGATATGCCACCCAGGAGGAGTTCGTCTATCTGTGCCTTCCTCCGCTGCGGGACCGCATTCACGAGATCCCGGCATTAGCGACCCTGTATACCAGCGAATTCAATACACAGCTGACTAAGCAGGTTATCGGTTTTTTGCCGGAAGCGTTGGATGTACTGATGGGTTACTCCTGGCCAGGGAATCTGAATCAGTTCAGGCGCATCGTAAAAGAACTTATCCTGCAGACTGCAGGACCGTATATAACGGCGGATATGGTGCGGAATCTGCTGCGGCAGGAGGGCGCAGGAACATTTTCTGCATCTCCAGCAGAGAGCATCAATATCGACCAGCCGCTGGATGATATTATTTACGACGTGGTCTGCCGACAGCTTGCGCAGAGCAAGCAGAATCAAACAAAAGTCGCTGAAAAACTGGGAATCAGCCGGACTACACTCTGGCGGATCTTGCAGAGGAAGCGGAAGGACTCATAGGTGACCTGAAGGACACACGAAGACTGGAATGACATGCGAAAGCCAACGCCTTGTCTTTTATCACATTAGCCTTGGAGCATAACTGGAACTGTGTGCAATACACCAAAGGCCACCCTGTGCTGAAGATCGGCAGCCGCACCGTGATACCGAGGGACAAGCTGTGCAAGTAGATCGATGCAACACGGTCCAATTTGTTGCCAACCCGCTTTTTCTCATTGAAACGATCATACCGTCAATGTCGGTTTGCGTCAGGTCGGAAAACGACTTCTCTATATCAATGTGCCTGCTGATGGAGTGGAAATGTGCATGGTAGTTTTTGATGGTCGGTTCGGTAAGACCTTTTGCGGTCTGAGCGACCACAAATTCGTCAAATGCCCTTTTCATGGACAGCGTTGTTTGCGGTATGCGTTTTATTTTGCGGTTCATCGTTAGACCTCCTGCGTCCCTGAGTTTAGGTGGGGAACGCAGGAGGTCTAAAATTTTGATGAAAACAAGAAAAAACCCTTGAAATCATTGCGATTCCAAGGGTTTTGGAGCTTGTGGCCGGATTCGAACCGGCGACCTGCTCATTACGAGTGAGCTGCTCTGCCAGCTGAGCCACACAAGCATCAACGCAGATGGTAGTATAGCACATTTTGCCGGCGCCGTCAACCGCTTTTCCGGTGAAGAGAGCCTTTTTCTGCTCCGCCTACTTCCGAAGTGGGTACGTACCGGGAATGGCAATACATAATGTAATCGATTGCTGACAACGGCCGCAGATCTTCCGGAAAAGTAAGGAAAACGCCGCTGGCGGTGCGCTGCGCGGCGGCGGGCACTTACGGGAAATCCCCCGCATATTTTCCCGTTCCGGTATACTTTTCACACAAAACAGCACGCCGGCAGCAACCCGAAGGCCTTTACGTTAATTTGACATAATTCTACATGACATAATTTTTACAATGAGTTATCCACAGTTTCCACCACTTTTTCCACACTGCGAAAATCCTTTTAAATACGCTGAATTTTCTTGTTATGGAAGAAAATGTAAGTACCGAAAAACACCTCTTTCACCCACGAAACACACGCCGTTAACTTAACATAATGTCATATCATGGAGAAGAACGAAGGATATAGGCGTGATGATTTCCATAACACCGCCGACGACGGTTGGTTGACAAAAAGCACCCCCGAAAACGGGGGTGCTTGGTCACAGTAGGGGTGCGCCCAGGTCCATGGTGGCGTAGGCGTTGAGGTCGAGCCCGGCGGTGCGGCCCGCCTGATACTCGTAGTAGCCTTGGGCACCGATCATGGCGCCGTTGTCGCCGCACCACTTCAGCGGCGGCAGATAGAGTTGTACGCCCGCCTCCCGACAGGCGGCCTGCAGGTCGGCGCGGATAACGGAGTTGGCGGCCACGCCGCCGGCGGCCACCAGGGTCCTGCGGCCGGTAAGCTCCAGGGCGCGCATGGCGCGGGGCACCAGTTCCCCGGACACGGCGCGGGCAAAGTCCCGGGCAAGTGCCGGGGCGTCCAGCGGATCGCCCTTCTGCTGGGCGTTGTGCGCCAGGTTCACCACAGCGGTCTTCAGGCCGGAAAAACTCATGTCCAACTCTGCCCCGGCCACATGGGCGCTGGGCAGGTCGTACACGCCGCCTGCGGACTGCTGCGCCAGCTGGTCCATAGGCCTGCCGCCGGGGTAGGGGAGCCCCAGCACCCGCGCCGCCTTGTCGAAGCATTCGCCAGCGGCATCGTCACGGGTGGCACCCAGCACGGTCATATCGGTGTAGTCCGCCACATCCACGATCAGCGTATTGCCGCCGGAGATGGCCAGCGCCACGAAGGGCGGCTCCAGCTCCGGAAAGGCCAGATAGTTGGCGGCGATGTGTCCCCGCACATGGTGCACCGGGATCAGGGGCACACCCAGCGCGTAGGCGGCGGATTTGGCAAAGCTGACGCCCACCAGCACCGCGCCGATGAGCCCCGGTGCGTAGGTGACGGCCACGGCATCGATGTCCTTTTTGGCCAGTCCGGCGTCGGCCAACGCCTTGTCCGTCAGGGCAGCGATGGCCTGTACGTGCTTGCGGGAGGCGATCTCCGGCACCACGCCGCCATAGAGGGCGTGCATATCCGCCTGGGACAATATGGCGTCGGACAGCAGCGCCCGCCCGTCCCGGACCACGGCCACCGCTGTCTCGTCGCAGGAGGACTCGAAAGCTAATATGTTCATTGCGCCGCCTCCTCCGTGTAGTATTTCGTCAGGATCAGGGCATCCTCCTTGGGTAGGTCGTAATAGTTGCGGCGGCGGCCCACCTCGCGGAAGCCGAAGCCCTGATACAGCGCGATAGCCGCGGTGTTGGAGGGCCGCACCTCCAGCGTCAGGAACGCCAACTGATTGCCGCGGGCAAAGTTGTCGAATACCTGCAAGAGCTGGGCCGCCACGCCCTGCCGGCGACGGGAGGGGTCCACCGCTACATTGGTGATATAGCCCTCGTCGGCGGCTACCAGCAATCCCGCGTAGCCGATAACTTTCTCCGTCTCCGGCTCCAACGCCACCAAAAAGGCCGCGCACTGGTTGTCCAGCTCCTCGGCCAACATCTGCCGGGACCAGGGGCGGGAGAAGCAGGCCAGCTCCAGCGCCGCCACGTCGTTCAAATGCTCCGCCGCCATGGGTACGATCTTGATGTGTTTCATAGCTTTATCCCTTCGCCTCCAGCCAGTTTTTTCCGCAGTGGGCGTCCACCGTCAGGGGAACGGACAGCACGGCGGCGTGTTCCATCTCCTCCGTGAGGATATGCTTCACCTGCGCCTGCTCCTCCGCCGGGCACTCGGCGATCAGCTCGTCGTGGACCTGCATCAGCAGCCGGGCACGCAGGCCCTCCCGCTTCAGCCGGTCATGCACACGCACCATCGCCAGCTTCATGATATCGGCGGCGCTGCCCTGCACCGGCATATTCAGCGCCACCCGCTTGCCGAATTCCCGCAGGTTGAAATTGCTGCTCTTCAGCTCCGGCAGGGGGCGGCGGCGGTGCATCATGGTCTGTACGTAGCCGTCCTGCTCCGCCTGCGCCACTACGTCGGTCATATACTGCCGCAGGGTACTGTACGTCTCGAAATAGCGGTCCATGTATGCCTTGGCCTCCGCCACGGTGACGCCGATGTCCTGGGCCAGTGCAAAGGCGGAGATGCCGTACACAATGCCGAAATTCACCGCCTTGGCCCGGCGGCGCAGCTCCGGCGTCACATCCTCCTCCGGCACGTGGAAGACCTTGGAGGCGGTGGCAGTGTGGAAGTCCGCACCGGACAGGAATGACGCCTGCATGACCTTATCGCCGGACATATGCGCCAGCAGGCGCAACTCGATCTGGGAGTAGTCCGCATCCACCAGCACACAGCCCTCCGCCGCCGTGAACATCCGCCGCAGCTGGCTGCCCAGCTCGGTGCGGGTGGGGATATTCTGCAAATTCGGCTCCGTGGAGCTGAGCCGCCCGGTGGCGGTGACGGTCATTTGGAAGCTGGTGCGTATCCGGCCGTCCATATCGATGACCTTCATCAGCCCGTCCACATAGGTACTCTTCAGCTTTGTATACTGGCGGAAGCACAGTACGTCGTCCACGATGGGATAGGCGTAACGCAGCTTTTCCAGCACATCGGCGTTGGTGGACCAGCCGGTCTTCGTCTTTTTGCCGTGGGGCAGCTGCAATTTCTCGAACAGGATATACCCCAGCTGCTTGGGGGAGTTGATATTGAAAGTCTCTCCGGCGGCATCGTAGATAGCCTGCTCCACGCGGTCCGTGGTCTTCTGCAGAGCTGCGCCGAAATCCGCCAGGGCGTCCCGGTCCACCAGGAAACCAGCTGTTTCCATATCCGCCAGCACCCGGCACAGAGGCAGCTCCACATTATAATACAATTCCTCCATCTCCAGCTCCCGCAGCTTGGGCGCGAGCGTCCCGTGCAGGGCGGACACGGCGGCGGTGTAGCTGATAAGCGCCGTCTGGGCGGCGATGTTCTCCCCAACCAGGGGATTGAAGGCATCCGCCGTCAGATGGTCGGGCTGGGGCAGCTGCTCGTTATAGTAGGTGACAAACAGCCGCTGCAGATCGTAGCTGCCGGCGGTGGCGTCTACCAGATAGGCGGCCAGCACCGTGTCGAAGATGAAACCATCGGCGGGCAGTCCCTGGGCCAGCAGGGAACGCATCATGTCCTTGACATTGTGGCCAACCTTCCGGATATCCGGCGCAAACAGGGCGGACAGCAGCGCCCGCCAATCACCGGCATATCGGTTGACATAAATTTCAACCATCAGAGAGCTGTCTGCCCCGGTCTCGCATTCCACCGCCAGCGCCGCCAGATCCGGTGTACCGTATACGGTCACGTATGCCGCCTCGCGCCACAGGGCCAGGCACGCCTCGGCACGCTCGGCCGTCTCCAGTATTTCCGCCTCCGCGGTATATGTGGGCAGCTCCTCTGCCACGCAGGCCGGGGAGAGCTGGTATTTATCGATGAGCTTCTGGAATTCCAGCTTCAAAAACAGGTCATACAGCTCCGGCTTGAAGGGCTGGCGCAGGTTAGCCTCCGGGTCGAAGTCAAGCGGCGCATTTGTGTCGATGGTGGCCAGCCAGTAGCTGTGGCGGGCAGAGGCCTCGCCTTCCTTGAGTTTACATAAAAATCCGGGCTTCAGGGGCACGCTGTCGATGTTCGCGTACACGGCGTCAATGGAGCCATATTGCTGTACCAGCGCCATGGCGGTCTTTTCACCAATGCCGGGCACGCCGGGGATATTGTCGCTGCTGTCGCCGGCCAGGGCCTTCAGGTCGATCATGTGGATGGGGTCAAAGCCATACTCCGCCCGGAAAGTGGATTCGGTCATGCAGCGGTCGCTGTCCAGTCCCTTGCCGCCGGTCAGCAGACGCACATGGGTGTGGGCGGTGATCAGCTGCAAGCTGTCGCGGTCGCCGGTGGCGATGGTGCAGTCCCATCCGGCGGCCTCGCACTTGCGGCTGATCGTGCCGATCAGGTCATCGGCCTCGTAGCCGGACAGCTCATAGCAGGGCACGGACATGGCGTCGAGCACCTGCTTCAGCGGCAGCATCTGTTCGGCCAGCTCCTCGGGCATACCCTTGCGGTTGGCCTTATAGGCCGCGTCGGCCTTGTGCCGGAATGTTGGCTCCCGCCGGTCAAAGGCAGCGCACACGGCGTCCGGCTTCTCCTGGTCCAGCAGCTTCTGCAGCATGGTGACAAAGCCGTAAATGGCGTTTGTGTGCAGCCCCTGCCGTGTGGTCAGCAGGCGCGCCTTTCCGACGCCGTAATAGGCGCGGTTGACGATACTGTTGCCGTCGAGAACCATCAGTTTCATAGGTGAGCCTCCGTTTTGTGATCGTTTTCAATTTATTATACGCCGATTTTCCCGCCAACACAACCATTTCCGCGCGGAGTTGTTTTGCCTTTTGCGCCGGTCTGACCGGCACCCCCTGCATCTCCTTGGGGCAGCCGTAGACCTGTGGAGAAACGGCAACTCGATACATTGCACATGAAATGCCGATTAGCGGCCACAATTGCCGATATATGCGCAATTATAGAGGCGGAATATCGGTAAAACGGAACATTTCATCTCGTGAGCACGGCTTTTTGTCGAATGCGGTCGCTGGGTGTCGAACGAAAATGTTGGTTTTCGACAAATTGCCCTTGCATTTGCTGTCTGTTTGTGGTATTTTTGATAGCGTCAAAGCGGTTCGTGGTGTGTATATGGGGAATTGCGTGCCGTTAAAATTATGTTAAAGGGGAAAGTGAATATGGAGAACAAGATCACTGTATGCGTTGCGGATGCGGACCAGGCGTATCGGACAGAGCTGTGCGATTTCTTGAAGAAGCAGGGGGATATCTGTCTGATCGGCGACACCGCCGACGGCCGTGAGGCGCTGGCGATGGTGGAGGCACAGCACCCCGCCGTGCTGGTGCTGGACACGGTACTGCCCGGACTGGACGGCACAGGTATCCTGCGGCGGCTGAAGGGCAAGTCCGAGACGCGGTGCATTGTGGTGACGGAATTCCGCACCGCCGAGGCGGCCCGGGACATCCGGGATGCCGGCGCCTATGTATTCCTGCCCAAGCCGGCGGACGACACCTCAGTGCTGGAGCATATCCGCCACGCGGCAGGCCCGCGCTGCGACCTGCCGCTGCAGCAACTGGAGATGATGGTCACGGCCATCATCCACGAGATCGGCGTGCCGGCGCACATCAAGGGCTACCAGTACCTGCGGGAAGGCATTATCCTGACGGTGCGGAACATGGAGGTCATCAACGCGGTGACGAAGGTGCTGTATCCGGAGATCGCAAAGCGGTTCGGGACGACGCCCAGCCGGGTGGAGCGCGCCATTCGCCACGCGATCGAGGTAGCGTGGGACCGCGGCGACCTGGAAACGCTGCAGAAATACTTTGGCTATACGGTGAACTCCGCGAAGGGCAAGCCCACAAACTCCGAATTCATCGCCATGATCGCCGATCGCCTCCAATTACAGGCCCAGGAAATGTGAAAGTGTATAAAAGGAAGGGACGCCTTTCGGGGTGTCTTTCCTTTTTATGAACGGCGTCTGCAGGTCAAAAGTCGGCCTTGTAAATCCCGGCGCGTTGGTTTATAATATAATGTACTGTCAAAACGGCTGCCGAATGCAACGCAGAAGAACATAGAAAAGGTGAGAATGATATGGAACGAATGAGAATTGCCGCGATCTTCGCCGATCAGGAGTCCCTGGGCGGCAAGGACGTGACCGTGTGCGGCTGGGCACGCACCATCCGCGACATGAAGACCTTTGGCTTCATCGAGCTGAACGACGGCTCCTGCTTCAAGAACCTGCAGGTGGTCATGTCCGCCGAGGAGCTGGCCAACTATAAGGATATCGCCGCACAGAACGTGGGCGCGGCGCTGATCGTCAAGGGCACCGTGGTGCTGACGCCGGATGCCAAGCAGCCCCTGGAGGTGAAAGCCCACAGCATCGAGGTAGAGGGAAAGTCCACGCCGGATTACCCCCTGCAGAAGAAGCGCCACAGCGTGGAATTCCTGCGGACCATCCAGCACCTGCGGCCCCGTACCAACCTGTTCTCCGCCACGTTCCGCGTCCGCTCCGCGGCGGCCTACGCGGTGCATGAGTTTTTCCAGAGCCGGGGTTTTGTGTATGTACAGACCCCCATCATTACCGGCAGCGACTGCGAGGGTGCCGGCGAGATGTTCCAGGTGACCACCCTGGATCTGAACAACGTCCCCAAGACCGAGGACGGGCAGGTGGACTACTCCCAGGACTTCTTCGGTAAGAAAACCAGCCTGACGGTGTCCGGCCAGTTGAATGCGGAGAATTTCGCCATGGCCTTCGGCGATGTGTATACCTTCGGCCCCACCTTCCGTGCGGAGAACTCCAACACCCAGCGCCATGCCGCCGAGTTCTGGATGATCGAGCCGGAGATGGCCTTCTGCGACCTGGCCGGTGACATGGATGTGGCCGAGGCCATGATCAAGCACATCATCCGCCGGGTGCTGGAGCGCTGCCCCCAGGAGATCGACTTCTTCAACAGCTTCGTGGACAAGGGGCTGAAGGAGCGTTTGGAGCACGTGGCGTCCAGCGACTTTGGCCGGGTCAGCTACACCGACGCGGTGGAGATCCTGAAGAAGAATAACGACAAGTTCGACTACAAGGTGGAGTGGGGCACCGACCTTCAGACCGAGCACGAGCGGTATCTCACCGAGCAGGTATTCAAGAAGCCCGTGTTCGTCACTGACTATCCCAAGGAGATCAAGGCGTTCTATATGCGGTTGAACGATGACGGAAAGACCGTGGCCGCGGCAGACTGCCTGGTGCCCGGCATCGGCGAGATCATCGGCGGCAGCCAGCGCGAGGAGCGCCTGGAGCTGCTGGAGAGCCGCATCCGTGAGCTGGGCATGAACCCGGAGGATTACTGGTGGTACTGCGACCTGCGTCGCTACGGTTCCTGCCGCCACGCGGGCTTCGGCCTGGGCTTCGAGCGCATGGTGATGTACCTGACGGGCGTCAGCAACATCCGCGACGTGGAGCTGCATCCCCGCACGGTGGGCAACGCGGAATTTTAAGCGAAAGCCAAAAGAGCACCCATAGGGTGCTCTTTTTATCTGTACGAATAAATATCCCCCGGCTAGGCCGGGGGATATTTATTTGTTTTGTCGTGCTATGCGCCTATGCCAACTTCCGCACCTCATACAAACGCATTGATGGCATTAGTTACACCATCTACCCCGGCGAATGGATCATGTCTGTGGAGGAATTGTCCCGGTATTTCCGCACTCGCTTCCGCCGCCAGACCTTGGCCGCTTTGGAGGGACTGTAAAAGAAAGGGCTTATCAGTTTTCTTGTTCTCGGACATGGTAAGCTGGTCAAATTCAAGATTCGCGGGTGGCGGCGTCACAACACGATTCTCGACTACAATGCGCCCTGTCAGAAGGATACCGGCTTTTTCTTCTTCCCTGTCTCTACGGCCACAGAACTGGTCAGTGCCGGTCACTGCTCGGAGATGGACGCCGTATTGGATCTATGGCTGAACACGGTCTATAACGATCCGCAAGTCCTCGGTTCAGACGTCGGGCCGGTGGTCTATCTCCGCAACGGTACAGGCTGCCCGCTGGTCAGCTATGCGGAGCTGGCTTCCCGCTGGGGCGTCTCTAAGGCAACTGCCGGCCGACACCTCAAGCGCATGGCTGAACGGGGCTATCTGCAACTGGCAGCCTTCCCCGGCACACATGGCACTACGATCTATCTCCAGAACTATCTCTCCACCATGTTCCAAATTTCTGACATCGTGGTGGACAAGGAAGAGATCGCCATGAGCCTTGGCATCAAGCTGGAGCTTCAGGAGGAAACTGCCCTGACCATAGCGGCACCCATCGATTCAAATGAGGCCGGTAGCGTTTCAGAAATGAACCGCCATCGAATCGAGCGAAAGATGCGAGAAATCCTTGTGGCACAAGGACTGCCGTGCGCTTCATGCGCTAAATCCAAATATATGTTATTACCATTATCCGACGACTGCGAGGTTACGATAGAAGGGGGGCCTCCTCTGCGCCGGTGGCTTCAGTTGGTGGTCACCTGCGGTGACGCACAGGAAGTCTATCACTTTGAACTCAGATTGCACCCGACGAAGATGCGCGGCAATAAGGAGGTCGAACGATGAAAAAGACTGCACAAGAACCCAAAGTGACCGAGAATCCTCTGTACCATGATAAGCCAGCACTTTCAGACCGGTAGAAATCGCCGCTCCCGCATGATATGATAAGCTTGAAGAAAAGTTTTCCTGTCCACGCAATGAACGGCGATTTTTGTTGTCTATATAGGTGAAAGGCCTTTACGCAGAAAGAAAGGAGGGCGCAATGAGAGACCATGAGATCATAGAATTGTACTGGGCGCGTAACGAGAGCGCGATTGCCGCCACCGCAGAAAAGTACGGGAGCTACTGCCACACGATTGCATATAACATACTGCGTAACAAAGAGGATGCGGAGGAATGTGCCAACGACACATATCTCGGCGCATGGAATTCGATCCCGCCGCAGCGTCCGAGCCGTTTGTCGATCTACTTAGGGAAAATCACGCGCAACCTCGCTCTGAACCGTTATAAGCGGTATACTGCCGAAAAACGCGGACACGGACAAGTAGTCCTCGCACTGTCTGAGTTGGAAGCCTGCGTTCCTTCGGAAACGACTGTGGAGCAGACCATCGAAGAAAATGAGTTGGCTGCCGCCATTGACCGCTTCCTGTATGCAAAGCCCAAGCTGAACCGTAACATTTTTGTCCGCAGATACTATCATCTCTATGCANACGACTGTGGAGCAGACCATCGAAGAAAATGAGTTGGCTGCCGCCATTGACCGCTTCCTGTATGCAAAGCCCAAGCTGAACCGTAACATTTTTGTCCGCAGATACTATCATCTCTATGCAATACGGGATATTGCGGACGCATACGGAATGAGCGAGAGCAAGGTGACGTCTTTGCTTTTCCGTATGAGAAACGAACTAAGACGATTTCTTGAAAAGGAGGGAATTATGCTATGAAAACCGAAGTTCTTCTTCGTTCGATCGGAAAGATCAATGACGAGCTTATCGCTGACGCGGAAAGCGAAGCAAATACCAAAAGAAAGCCCGGNTAAGACGATTTCTTGAAAAGGAGGGAATTATGCTATGAAAACCGAAGTTCTTCTTCGTTCGATCGGAAAGATCAATGACGAGCTTATCGCTGACGCGGAAAGCGAAGCAAATACCAAAAGAAAGCCCGGTTGGGCCAAGCTTGGAACAATGGCTGCCTGCCTTGCACTGGTTCTCTGTACCGGCATCGCCACACATGCCATCCGAAGCAATGCGACAGCAGGCACCTTCACAATGGATGTCAACCCCAGCGTGGAATATACGATTGCCAAGAGCGGCGCCGTCAAGAGCATCCGCAGTCTGAACAGCGATGCGGAAAATGCGCTCAGCGATGTTGCGCTGGGAAAGCAGAGTGTCGAGACCGCTCTAACGCGCACGGTCGCCGCCTACGAGGCCTGCGGATACATGGAAAACGGCGAAGCGACGGNTCCGCAGTCTGAACAGCGATGCGGAAAATGCGCTCAGCGATGTTGCGCTGGGAAAGCAGAGTGTCGAGACCGCTCTAACGCGCACGGTCGCCGCCTACGAGGCCTGCGGATACATGGAAAACGGCGAAGCGACGGTTCTGATCTCTTTTGATTCCCGTCTTGATGCGAACGCCGAGCTAAAGGCATCGCTCTCCGCGGAGATCCAGCAGGCCCTGGAGCAGACCGATGCCGTCGGCACGCTGGTTTTCCACTCCGAACTGACGGAAAACGCCGAAGTGGCGAAGATCGCCGAGGAATTCCATGTTTCCCTTGGCCGCGCCGACTGGATCCTCACCGCAGCAAACAAAACCGGGCTGCCCACGGACGAGGTTGCCCGCATGTCGTTGGACGAGCTTCTTAAATTCCAAGAGGTCTCCGGCATTTCTTCTATCTGCGTATCGAAGTTCATCTCCTTGGAGGAAGCGAAAAAGATTGCACTGAGGGACGCGAAGCTTGATGAGCTGACGCAGAAGATCGTGTTCACCAGAGAGGAGCTGAACCGCAATCAGGGCAAACCCTGCTACCTCCTGGAGTTCTATACCGGAACGAACCAGTATCATTACCAGATCGATGCAAAGACCGGTAGCATCATCTACGCCGGAAGGTTCATCACCCTTGCCGACGCGAAGAAAATCGCACTGGACGACGCCGGGGTCAATGTGAAGGTGGTCTTCACGACAGAGGAGCTGGTTGCCGGTGGCATCAAGTCACCCTACTATTACTTCGTCTTTGAAAGTGACTCAGCTCGCTGGACTTACAAAATTGACGCCGTTCTGGGCGTGATCATGGATAAGACCTGCGATAAGATCATTCCCCTTGCTCCGGAGTTTATCGGCTTGGAAAAGGCAAAGCAGATCGCCCTGAGGGGCGCAGGGCTGGATGAGGCAGCGCAGAAAATCGTGTTCACCCGAGAGGAGCTGAGCCGCAATTCGGGCAAGCCCTGCTATATCCTTGAGTTCTACACCGCGAAGAAGCAGTATTCCTACAAGGTAGACGCTAAGAACGGCAGCATCATGGAGACTTACCACTTCATTCTTCTGGCGGACGCGAAGAAAATCGCACTGGACGACGCCGGGGTCAGCGAAAAGGTCACCTTTACCGAGGAAACGCTGGTTGCCGGCGGCATCAAGTCGCCCTACTATTACTTCGCCTTTGAAAGTGCCTCTGCTCGCTGGACCTACAAAATCGACGCGGTTTTGGGTGTGATCATGGATAAGACCTGCGATAAGATCATTCCCCCTGCCCCGGAGTTTATCGGCTTGGAAAAGGCAAAGCAGATCGCATTAGAGGACGCGGGGCTGGATGAGACAGCGCAAAAAATCGTGTTCACCAGGGAGGAGCTGAGCCGCAATTCTGGCAAACCCTGCTATATCCTTGAGTTCTACACGGACAAGTGTGCGTATTCCTACAAGGTCGATGCAGTATCCGGGGAAATTATCGGGAAGAAAAGCGACTGGTTTTCCCGTCAGGAGTCCGAGACTGTGCCGGACACGTCTCAGAATTCCGATTCCAAGCAGCGCAGAATAGGTTAACCCACGATAAGGGCCTTTTGAGAAAGTGCGTACCCGCAGTGGGCGAGGATATGCCCGGCGGCGATCCGGCTATTATGACCTCTGAAGACATCCCGTTCGATGCCGCGGCCATGCTGGGAGAAGATGGCTTCCATTCGCTCATGGACTCATTGGCCGCGATACAGAAGCCGTGAAATCAACAGGTGGTCATATAGAGCATACTTCGGCATACATAAATTGTCAGGAGCCGGACTGCGCGTATCACGCAGTCCGGCTCCTGACCTGTAAGGAGACAATGGTCGAAAGTAGCCTAAATTGGAAGTAAGATGAAGCCTTTTTATTTGGCGATACGCTCCAGGATTTCGATCAGCAGCTCGGTGGTGATCTTGACGTCCTCGATCTTGCAGGTTTCATTGGGCGTATGCACGTCAAGAAGCGTCGGACCAACGGAGATCATGTCCAGGTGGGGATTCTTCTCCGCAAAGGCGCCGCACTCCACGCCGGCGTGTACCGGCTCCACGATCATATCCGTGCCGGTCAGATGCTTGTAGGCCTCGCAAGCGATATGGGTCAGCTTGCTGTTGGGATTGACCGCCCAGCCGGGAACATGACCCTCGCTGTCGAAGGTGAAACCGAAGCTATTGGCCAGTGCGCTGCAGATCACACCGATCTGAGTGGCCTGATAGGCAACGCTGCTCCGGGCAAACACCGTGAAGCGCACCATATCCTCGTCCACGGACACCACACCCAAGTTGGCGGAACTTTCTACCAGCCCGTCAATGAACGGACTCATGGTATGTACGTTATTGGGAACCGTGGTCATCAGCCCTACCATACCATAACCAACCTCCCCTGTCAGTACGCGGTCGGGCGCGGTATCACCGAAGGTGGTGGTGAACACCATATCCGATTCGATGTTGCCAAAAGCCTCCACGAACTCTGCGCGGAAGGTTTCAATGATAGCCTTGGCCCTGTCCTCCTCGGTGGCAGACAGAACAATGGTGGCGGTGCCAAATGCGGGGATGGCGTTCTTCGCCTGACCGCCGCTGAAGGAGGCCACGCGGTAGCTGACGCCGCCCTGTCGCAGCATAGCCAGCAACGTAGCGATGCTGACCAGCGCGTTGGCGTGACCCTTGTTGATCCCCACGCCGGAGTGACCGCCCAGCAGACCACTGAGGGAAATGGTCAGTGTCTTGCAGCCCACAATAGGCTTTTCCCACTCGGCCTTGTGGCTGTAGTTGAAGAAGTCGCCGCCGGCACAGGAATTGCACAGTGAGCCCAGCGTTTCCCAATCCAAATTGACCAGATAGCCGCCGTCAAGATACTTGGGGTCAATGGCGATGGAGCCCATGCCGTCTTCCTCGTTGGTGGTGAAGATGGCGCGGATGGGGCCGTGACGCAGGGTGTCGTCCTGCAGCAGGTACAGGCACATCGCCACGCCGATACCGTCATCGGCACCCAGGCTGGTGCCGTCTGCGGTCAGGGTCACACCATCGTTGATGACCTTGATAGGGTCGTTCATAGGATCGTAGGTGACGCCCTCTTCGCATACGCAGACCATATCCATGTGTGCCTGAAAGATCACACGGGGTACATTCTCGCAGCCGGGGGAGGCGGGCTTGTCAATGATGATCTCATTCATGTTGTCCTTTTCCACGGCCATGCCATGGCTTTTGGCCCACTGGAACAGGTACTCGCTGACACGCTCCTCGTGATGGGAGGGGCGGGGAACCTTTGCCAGCTCCAGAAATTCGGACAATACAATATCTAACGCTTTGTCTTTACTCATAGCAAACACTCCTTACTGTGCGACAGAGCCGGCTTCTTCGATAGTCATATCGCCGGAGCCGGCCAGCTTGGTATTCTTCAGCAGGGAATAGAGGATCCAGTAGGCCACGAAGGCGATGATCACGCCGTCCAGTGCGGAGGAGAACACCGTCACCACGCCCAGCGTCTCCAGCAGCGCGAAGCCGCCGCCGATGACCCACGCGATGATGCCGATCCAGTTGATGCCGCGCACGGGAGACCAGTTCTCCTTCTTGGCCTTGCAGATGACCCAGTAGTCGCAGATAACGACGCCCATGATGGGAGGCACCACCGCGCCCAGAATGCTGATATAGGTGTTCAGGAAATCCGCCAGACCTGCAATCGCCATAATGACGCCCAGTACGCCGCATATCATGGTGACCAGAGGACGCTTGCTGTCCTTGATGGAGAACATCTTGCAGGCGGCCAGACCGGACATATAGGCGTTGCCGGTATTGGTGGTCCAAGTGGCGAGAATCAGCACCAGCATGGCAACGATGGGGGGAATATCCATGGAACTTGAAAAGAAGTATGTGCCGGTGACAGTGCATTTTGACGCCAACGGGAAGATGCGTCCTATCGAGATCGAGTTTGACGAAATGCGCAGATATCATATCGACAAGATACTGGACGTGCGCCGCGCAGCCTGCCAAAAGAGATATACCTGCCGCATACGGGGCAGGGAGAGTTATCTCTGGTTTGAAAAAGGCCGCTGGTTCGTAGCAGCGAAGGATGGAAAATAAGAAGGAGGCTGCCGGCAACGCCGGCAGCCTCCCTTGCGTAGAGAAAACTACTTACCAATACTTGGGATACTTGCTGGTGCTCTGCTGTTTTTCGGCATATTGCCACCAGGGAACTTGGGTGGCGAAATCCGTCAGCTTATCCCAGAACTGATCGGCCAGCGTCCCCTTGTCCACGTAGACCGTGACAGTATAGGTCTTGCTGCTGCCATCCTCCATGGCGGCGGTGTAGGTCACGGCATTGGTGAAGTCCACCGTTTCACCGTTACCGGGCGTTAGGGACTTGACGCCGTTGGTGGCGATAACCGGGGTCAGCTTCGTCACATCTGTGCCGCGGGGCATGGTGATGGTAATAGTATTGGTGCTGTTGTTCACCGCGCCGGCCACACCGTTGATGGAGAAGCTGGTGATGCCCTTG
>NZ_JBMGPW010000013.1:0-21986 GCF_049060325.1 Vescimonas sanitatis
CCCCGCATTGGTTAACAACTCCAGGGCACGCTGTGCAGTTGCGTCTAATTCAATCAGTTTCATAGGCCCTCCTTATATTTTGTGGTGTCAGACGGTTGTCTGCATGTCCACATTATATAAAATGAGGCCCGCTTTGTTATTCCGAAGTTTTTGCGGAGAATCCTTGTTTTACAAGACTCTATGCAATGACTTCGGAATAACTATTTTCTCGGCATAATCCTGATTATCCCGAATTCGGAATAACCAGGATTTGTTCATAGAGGAATACAAAACAAGGGCCGCCCTTTTGGGCGGCCCTTGTTTTCTTACAGCTTTGTCACCATGGGGATGATCATGGGGCTGCGCTTGGTGTGCTTATAGAGATAGCTGCTCACGGCGGAGCGCACAGTGCGGCATACGTCGCCCTCGTCCCGGCGCTTCTTGGCGGACATTCCATCCACCGCCTCCGTGGCCACCCGGCGCATATCCTCCAGCAGCTCCTCGGACTCCTTCACGTACACGAAGCCTCGGGTGACGATCTCCGGCGGGCACAGCAGCTGGTGGTCGTGGCTGGACATGGGCAGCACGATGACCACCATGCCGTCCTCCGCCAGCAGCTTCCGGTCGTTCAGCACCACCGCGCCCACTTCGCCCACGCCGCCGCCGTCCACGAACACCTCGCCGGCGGGCACGGTGGTCTCGCACTTGATGTGCTTGGTGGTCAGTTCGATGACGCTGCCGTTGTCGGCCACCACGATGCTGGTGGGGGCCATTCCCATGCTCTCCGCCACACGCTTGTGGATCTGCAGCATCCGCTGCTCGCCATGCAGGGGGATAAAGAACCTGGGCTTCGTCAGCGCGTGGATGATCTTCAGTTCCTCCTGGCAGGCGTGGCCGGACACGTGCAGCATATCCGCCTTGTCATACACCACGTCCGCGCCCTTGCGGAACAGCTCATTGATGACCCGTCCCACCGTCACTTCGTTGCCGGGTATGGCGCTGGCGGAGATGATGACCTTGTCGCCGGGGCCGATGTCCACCTGCTTGTGGGTGGAGAACGCCATGCGGTACAGGGCGCTCATTTCCTCACCCTGGGAGCCGGTGGTCACGATGACCTGCTGGTTCAGGGGCAGTCCCTTGATGCGGTTGATGTCCATCAGCGTGTTTTTGGGCACCTTCATGTACCCCAGCTCCGTGGAGACCTTCATGATGTTCTCCATGCTCCGGCCGGTAACGGCCACCTTCCGTCCGCAGGCCGCCGCAGCGTCCAGCACCTGCTGGATGCGGTGCACGTTGCTGGCGAAGGTGGTCACGATGATCCGCTTGTCGCACCCGGTGAACTGCCGCTTGAACGTGGCGCCCACGGCGCGCTCACTCATGGTATAGCCCGGGCGCTCCACATTGGTGGAGTCCGCCAGCAGCGCCAGCACGCCCTGCTTGCCCAGCTCACCGAAGCGCGCCAGGTCGATGACCTCCCCGTCGATGGGCGTGGAGTCGATCTTGAAGTCGCCGGTGTGTACGACTGCGCCCATCCGCGTGTGGATGGCGAAGGCCACCGAGTCGGCGATGGAGTGGTTCACGTGGATGAACTCCACCTGGAACTTGCCTGCCCGCACCGTCTGACCCGGCTCCACGGTGATCAGCTTCGTAGAGCTGGCCAGCCCATGCTCCTGCAGCTTCAGCTTGATCAGCCCCGCGGTGAACCGCGTGCAGTAGATGGGCATATTGATCTGCTTGAGCACATAAGGGATGGCCCCGATGTGATCCTCATGCCCGTGGGTGATGAACAGACCCCGCAGCCGGCTGCGGTTTTTCACCAGATAGCTGACGTCGGGAATGACGCAGTCGATGCCGTACATATCGTCGCCGGGGAAGGCCATGCCACAGTCCACCACGATGATGTCGCCGCCGTACTCATAGACGGTCATGTTCTTGCCGATCTCATTCAGACCGCCAAGGGGAATGATCTTGAATTTTTCTGCCATAAAAGAATAAATGCTCCTTTTCAGATAAGATAGAGC
The DNA here is from genome assembly GCF_049060325.1 of Vescimonas sanitatis. Lineage (NCBI taxonomy): Bacteria > Bacillati > Bacillota > Clostridia > Eubacteriales > Oscillospiraceae > Vescimonas > Vescimonas sanitatis. The sequence continues at coordinate 2,001 of NZ_JBMGPW010000013.1, forward strand.
GCGTCGCGGCGGGTAAAAATGACCGCACGGAAACAAAGGCGTTCTGCCCCGCCCGCCTGCCCTGCATCGCAGGGGGAGGGAACAGTCTGTCGCCCGTCGTCAGCACTCGATATAGAGGGGAACGCCCTCGTTTGCTATATTGACCGCGGCATCCACGCACCGCGAAACAACCAAAAAATACGTGCCGTATTCAGCACTTTTCACAAAGTATACCACAGTTTTTCCCATTTGTACACCCCCAACTTGCCGACGGCATTTGATGGTATTTGACACCCGCCGCCCCGCCGGGAAAATTCCCCGCTGATTTCCCGAAAAGCGTATTGTCCCCGCCCGGCTTTCGTGCTATAATAAACTACTCTCAGTATGGAGTAGTATCCCCGGCGGGAAGGAGGCGCGTTCCCTTGAGCAAGAAGATCATACGCGGATTTCGTACCAATATGACGCTGTACAGCCTGTGCCTCATCGCCTTTGTGGCGGTGACGGTGCCCTTCCAGCCGCTGCTGGCGGCGGCGGAGGGTCTGGTGGCCCTTCTGGTCATCCTGGTGGGCCGCCGCCGCAACAAGATGGCCCAGGCCTCTGTCCGCCAGTACATGGACCGTGTCTCCGGCGGTATGGACACCGCCCGGTCCAGCAATATGCTCTACGCGCCGCTGCCCATGCTGGTGTTCGATGTAGCCACCGGCGAGATCCTGTGGTGCAACGATATGTTCACGGACCTGACCGGCCTGAAGGATAAGATCTTTGAAACGGCGGTAGATGCCGTGATCCCCGACTTCACCTACCGCTGGCTGCTGGACGGCAAGCGTGAATATCCCGAGCAGTTCCGCTGGAACGACCGTATCTACCGCGTCTTCGGCGCCCTGAGCCGCCCGGAGCCGGAGGGCGGCGACCAGCCCACCCTGGCCACCACCTACTGGATGGACATCACTGAGGCTGAGCAGATGCGCCAGACCCTGGAGCTGACCAAGCCCCTTATGGCCATCCTCATGGTGGATAACTATGAGGAGCTGATGAAGGCCTGCCCCGAGAATAAGCGCTCGGCGCTGCTGGCCGCGCTGGAGGAACAGCTGAATAACTGGGCCGCCGGCTCCGGCGGGCTGCTGCTGGGCTACGACCGCGACCGTTACCTCTACCTCTTCGAGGAGAAGGACTACACCGGCTACACCGAAAGCAAGTTCGACGTGCTGGAAAAGGTCCGCCAGGTCCAGGCCGGCGAGGGTGTGTCCGCCACGCTGTCCATCGGCGTGGGCCGGGACGAGGACAGCTTCGAGCAGCTGTTCAAGAACGCCTCCCTGGCGTTGGAGATGGCCCTCTCCCGCGGCGGCGATCAGGCCGTGGTCAAGGACCGTGTGAACTTCGAGTTCTACGGCGGCCGCAGCAAGTCCACCGAAAAGCGTACCAAGGTCAAGTCCCGTGTCATGGCCAACGCTCTGGGTGAACTGATCGACGATGCCAAGCAGGTGTACGTCATGGGTCACAAATACGCGGATATGGACTCCTTGGGCGCCGCCGTGGGCATCTGCTGCATCGCCCGCAAGCGCGGCAAGCCCTGCCAGATCATCATCGACACCGAGAACAACGCCGCTCACCCCATCCTGCGGCGTCTCTCCGAGCAGCCGGAATACGCCAATACCGCCATCTCCGGCCAAGATGCCTTTATCAAGTGCCAACCCGGTGCCCTGCTGGTGGTGGTAGACACCAATCGCCCCGAGAGCGTGGAGTCCGAGGAGATGCTGGAGACGTGCAACCGTGTGGCCGTCATCGACCACCACCGCCGCGGCAGCAGCTACATTGAGAAGATGGCCCTGAACTACCATGAGCCCTACGCCTCCTCCGCCAGCGAGTTGGTGGCGGAGCTGATGCAGTATCTGGTGGAGCCGTCTGACGTGCTGAAATGCGAGGCCGAGGCCCTGCTCTCCGGCATCGTGCTGGATACCAAGAATTTTACCAACCGCACCGGCGGCCGTACCTTCGAGGCGGCGGCCTACCTCCGCCGTCTGGGGGCCGACACCCAGGATGTCCAGCGGATGTTCCAGGGGGACCTGAACTCCATGATCGCCCGCTATGACATTATCCGTCAGGCAGAGCTGTACCGCGACGATATCGCCGTGGTGGCCCTGGATGAGGAGTGCGACCGCGTCACCGCCGCCAAGGCGGCCGATGAGCTGCTGACCCTCAAGGGCATCCGTGCCAGCTTTGTGCTGTATAAAAAAGGTGACGGCGTGTATATGTCTGCCCGTTCTTTGGGCGAGGTCAACGTCCAGGTGATCCTGGAGGCCTTGGGCGGCGGCGGCAACTCCACCACCGCCGGCGGCCAGGCGGACAACATCACCGTGGCCGAGGCCAAGGCAAAGCTGCTGGAGGCCATCGACAAGTATTTTGAAAATTAAGGTAAAGGAGATACAGATATGAAAGTCATTCTCAAGCAGGACGTCAAAGGCAAGGGCAAGAAGGGCCAGATGATCGAGGCCGCCGAGGGCTATGCCCGCAACTTTCTGATCCCCAAGGGCATGGCTGTGGAGGCCACTGCCGACGCCGTCAACACTATGAATCTTCAGGCCAAGGCCAAGGCCAAAGCCGACGCCGAGGCCAAGGCCGAGGCACTGGCCATCGCCGAAAAGCTGAAGGCCTGCCAGGTGAAGATCGCCGCCAAGGGCGGCGAGGGCGGCAAGCTGTTTGGCGCCATCACCGGCGCCGCCATCGCCGATGCCCTTCAGGCCCAGCACGGCCTGACCATCGACGGCAAGAAGCTGGTGCTGGACCAGCCCATCAAGAGCTTCGGCAGCTATGAGGTCAAGGCCAGGCTGGGCTACGAGGTCTCCGGCACCGTGTACGTCCACGTCATCGAAGAGAAATAAGCGGGGAAAGCACCGCGCCGCAGGCGCGGCTATTACCGTAATTTTGAAAGGAGGTCTTCCCATGGCCAACAACACCGACGCCCTGCTGACGCCGTCCATGCCCCATTCCCCTCAGGCGGAGCAGGCGGTGCTGGGCTCCATGCTCATCGACGCCGACTGCGTCAAGGACGTGATGGACAAGCTGCAGGCCCAGGATTTCTATCTGCGGACCAACCGGGAGATCTTCGAGACGATCTACCATATGTTCGTCTACTCCCAGCCCATCGACGGCGTCACCGTGGCCGGCGAGCTGGAGAAGAACGGACTGTATAACGACAATACCCGTTCCTATCTGCTGCAGCTGATGGAGGTCACTCCCACCAGCGCTAACGTCATGGAGTACGTCCGCATCGTGCAGGACAAGTCGCTCATGCGCCAGGTGGCTCAGGCCGCCGGCAGCATCACCGCCATGGTGCAGGAGGGCGGCGGCGCCGCCGGCGATATGCTGGAAGCCGCCGAGCAGCAGATCTACGCCATCCGCCGTGGCCGCAGCGCCCAGGGCATGGTGACGGTGGGCATGGTGCTGGGCGACGTGATGAGCCAGCTGGCCGAGCTGTCCGCTAACGGAGGCCGGACCGTGCCGGGCCTGTCCACAGGACTCTCCGCTGTGGATGCCAAGATCAACGGCATGAACAAGTCCGACCTGCTCTTGCTGGCCGCCCGTCCCGGTATGGGCAAGACCAGTATGGCCCTGAATGTGGCCCTGTCCGCCGCCCGCGAGTCCGGCAAGACCGTGGCCATCTTCTCCCTGGAAATGTCCAAGGAGCAGCTGGTCACCCGCCTCATCGCCAGCGAGGGCCTGGTGGAGAATCAGCGCCTGATCACCGGCAACCTGCGGGAGAGCGACTGGCAGCGCATCGCCGAGGCCGCCTCCGCCCTCAGCCGCATGGACATCCGTATCGATGATAACCCGCTGCTGACCGTGGCGGATATGAACGCCAAGTGCCGCCGCCTGGAAAATCTGGGCCTGGTGGTCATCGACTATCTTCAACTGATGACCTCCGCCGGCGGTAAGGGCTATTCCGGCGAGAACCGCCAGCAGGCGGTGTCCGATATCAGCCGTATGCTGAAGATCATGGCCAAGGAGCTGCAGGTGCCCGTGCTGTGCCTGAGCCAGCTGAGCCGTGCCAATGAAAAGCGCGAGGATAAGCGCCCTATGCTGTCCGACCTGCGCGAATCCGGTGCCATCGAGCAGGACGCCGACATCGTCATGTTCCTCTACCGGGACGACTACTATAACAGCGATGCCGAGAAGCGCAACGTGGCTGAGTGCATCGTAGCCAAGAACCGCCACGGCGAGACCGGCAAGGTAGAGCTCCGCTGGATGCCCGAGTACACCGCCTTCGGCACGCTGGAGACCCGCTATGACGAGGATGAGTGAGCCCCTGGACCTGACCGCGTGGATGACGCGCTGGCAGATGTTCCCACCTCCCGGAGGGCTGATCCTCTGCGCCGTGTCCGGCGGCCGCGACTCCGTTTGCCTGCTGGACTGCCTGTGGAAGCTGGGTCGGGCCCGCGATTTCCGCGTGGCTGCCGCCCACCTGAACCACGGTATGCGCCCCACGGCCCGGCGTGACGAGGACCTGGTCCGCGCTCTCTGCGCCGAACGGAACATCCCCTTCTACACCGAAACGGTGGACGTCTACGCCCTCTGCGCCGTCTGGCGCCTGACGGTGGAGGAGACGGGCCGCCGCGCCCGCTACGACTTCCTCCGCCGCACGGCGGACGCCCTCGGCGCGGACTTTATCGCCACCGCCCACCACCGCGACGACCAGGCCGAAACGGTCCTGCTGCAATTGCTTCGCGGCACCGGTCCCCAGGGCCTTACCGGCATTCCCCCGGTCCGTGACGGCATCATCCGCCCCCTGCTGGATACGCCCCGTGCCGCCATCGACGACTACATCGCGGCGCATGGCCTTCCCTACGTCACTGACGAGACGAACCTGGACACCCACTACGCCCGCAACCGCCTCCGGCTGGACATCATGCCCCAGCTGCGGGCGATCAACCCCGCCGCCGCGGCGCACATCGCCCGCACGGCGGACATCCTGCGCGCCGAGAACGACCTCCTGGACGCCCAGGCCGCCGCCCTCCTGCCGCCGGAGGGCACGACGCTTCCCTGCGCCGCGCTCCTCTCCGCGCCGGAGGCTCTGCGCCCCCGTATGCTTCGCCTGCTGACGGACCGCCTCGGCGCGGGCAAAAAGGACTTCACCGCCGCCCACTACCGGGCGCTGGAGGACCTCTGCCGCACCGGCGGCGCGCTTTCCCTGCCCGGCGGCGCGTCCGCCGTCTGCCGTGACGGCGCCCTGACCCTCTCCGACGCGCCCGCCCCACTGGACGAGGCGGCGCTCCGCCCCGGCGATAACCTCGCCGGCCCCTGGCGCATCACCCTCTCCGACGCGCCCGCCCCCGACGCTCTGGCACTGCGGTCCGGCCCCTGGACCGTTCGACCCTGGCGCCGCGACGACCGCCTGACCCTGCCCGACAGCCGCGGCAGCCGCAGCCTCAAGCGCCTGTTCGCCGAGCGCGGCATCGCCCCGCCGGAGCGCGATACCTGGCCCGTCCTCTGTCTGGCGGGCCGTCCCGCCGCCGTCTGGCGTGTGGGCATTGACCAGAAAGCCCTGCCGGAGTGTTCCGGCAACACCATATACATCACCATCACAAAAAACAACGGAGGATAACAAGCAATGGCAAAGAGTAATATGGATCAGGATATCCTGAAGGTCCTGCTGTCTGAAGGAGAGATCAAGGCCCGCGTCCAGGAGCTGGGTGACCGGCTGTACGACAGATTTAAGGATAAGAACCCCATGTTTGTGGGCGTCCTCAACGGCTGCTTCATTTTTATGGCAGACCTGGTCCGCGCCGCCCAGCTGAAAAGCGAGGTGGAGTTCATCGGCCTCTCGTCCTATAAGAACGCCACCAAGTCCTCCGGCGTGGTGCAGATCACCCGCGACCTCCAGCGCGACATCAGCGGCCGCGACATCATCATCGTCGAGGATATTCTGGACTCCGGCAATACCCTGTATTTCCTGACGGAGTACCTGAAGACCAAGGGCGCCGCCTCCGTTACCATCGCCACCCTGCTGGATAAGCCCGCCCGCCGCGAAAAGCCCATCACCGCCGACTATGCCGGCTTCGAGGTCCCCGACGAGTTCGTGGTGGGCTACGGCCTGGACTACTGCCAGCAGTACCGGAATATGCCCTATATCGGCGTCCTCAAGCCCGAGGTCTACAGCAAGTAAAACCGCGTCTCTTCCGTTCTGCCATCGCCGGGTCGGCTTGCTGTACACAAAGTACAGCGGCACCGCCCCGTCATCGGCAGAACGAAAGATCCGGCGGTTTTAGGGGGGGAGAGGTGTCTTTTCCGCCAATACTTCGTTACGGCTCCTCGACGTACACACGGTACGCCGTCGTCGCCGCGCCTCGTCTTGGCGAAAAATCCGGTTTCTCCCCGCGCCGCAGGCGGAAGAAGAGCACGCGCCGGGAGGGCGCGGAACATCCCTCTTAGCATTTGAGAATAGGAAGTGAAGTATATGGAAAACAAAGGCGGAAAGCGCCTGGCCCCCACTGGCGAGCCGGTGAAAACCACACCTCCGGCCCCCGCGGCCGACGAGGTAAAGACCCCCGCGGAGCAGCCCGCCCCCGCGGAGAGCGCCGCACCCGCCCCGGCGGAGACGGCGGCCCCTGCGGCCAAGCCCGCCAAAAGCCGCGGCCGCAGACTGTGGGACGACTACGGCTACCTGCTGGTGACGCTGGCGGCGGTATTCGTGCTGTTCAAGGTGCTGCTGCAGCTGGCCTATGTGCCCAGCGGCTCCATGGAGACCACCATCCCCACCAAGTGCCTGCTGGTGGGCTGGCGGCTGCCCTATGTGGTGTCCGATCCGGTGCCGGAGCGCGGCGACATCGTCACCTTCTGGGACGAGGAGCTGAACAAGGTCCTGGTGAAGCGCGTCGTCGGCCTGCCCGGCGAGACGCTCTCCTTCAAGAACGGCTATACCTACGTCAACGGCGAGAAGCTGGACGAGAGCTATTTGCCCACCCAGGGCATCACCACCCTGCCGGACAGCATGGCCGACAAGACCTTCACCGTGCCGGAGGGCTGTATGTTCGTCATGGGCGACAACCGCACCGGCTCTAATGACAGCCGCCTGCTGGGCGAGCCCTATATTCCGGTGGAGGCCGCCCAGGCGCGGATGCTGGTGGCCATCTCCGTGGGCAGTGACCAAAGCTGGCAGGGCGTCCGCTGGATCGGCTGAGAAGGGAGACGGGGAGACATGGAAAGAAAACGTTTCAGCGGCGTCATGCTGCTGTTCATCGTGCTGGCGGTGGTGCTCATTACCCAGGTGGTGGGCAACCTCGGCCGTTCCGGCGACGTGAGCTACAGCGATATGCGCGCCTATTTCACGGCGGAGAAGGTCAAGTCCTTCACCGCCACCGACACGCGCCTGGTGGCGAAGCTGCAGGACGGCTCCAGCGTCAGCTGCGCCCTCCACAGCTTCGACACGTTTTATAACGACATGAACGATCTGGTGGTGTCCCAGGCGGAAAAGGGCGTCATCACCAGCTATGACTACGCCGCCGGCAGCGAGAACAGCTGGCTGCGTACCCTGCTGCCCTATGTGCTGGCGGCCATGGCTTTCATCCTGCTGATGAACCTGATCGCCCGTATGGGCGGCATGGGCGGCGGCGCCGTCAACGATAAAATGGCCCGCTTCGGCGAGGCCCGTATCCAGGATATCCCCTCTGACGGCAAGAAGGTCACGTTCAAGGACGTGGCCGGTGCCGATGAGGAGAAGGAGGAGCTGGAGGAGATCGTCCAGTTCCTGCGCGATCCCCAGCGCTATACCGAGCTGGGCGCGCACATTCCCAAGGGCGTGCTGCTGGTGGGCCCTCCGGGCACCGGCAAGACGCTGCTGGCCAAGGCCGTGGCCGGCGAGGCGGATACCGCCTTCCTCTCCATTTCCGGCTCCGATTTTGTGGAGATGTATGTGGGCGTGGGTGCCAGCCGCGTCCGTGACCTGTTCGAGCAGGCCAAGAAGCAGGCTCCGGCCATCGTCTTCATCGATGAGATCGACGCCGTGGGCCGCCAGCGCGGCAGCGGCCTGGGCGGCGGCCATGACGAACGCGAGCAGACCCTGAACCAGCTGCTGGTGGAAATGGACGGCTTCGCCGCCAACGAGGGCGTGGTGGTCCTGGCGGCTACCAACCGCGTGGACATTCTGGACCCGGCGCTGCTGCGCCCCGGCCGGTTCGACCGCCAGGTGTTCGTGGGCCTGCCGGATATCAAGGGCCGCGAGGAGATACTGAAGATACACGCCAAGGGCAAGCCCCTGGCGGAGGATGTGGACCTGGGCTCCGTGGCCCGCGCCACCTCCGGCTTTACCGGTGCGGATCTGGAGAACCTGCTGAACGAGGCGGCGCTGCTGACCGGCCGCCGCGGCCAGCGCTTCATCACCGAGGAGGCCATCCACCAGTCTGTCATCAAGGTCATCGCCGGCCCGGAGAAGCACAGCCGCGTGGTGCCCGAGGCCGAGCGCCGGCTCACTGCCTATCACGAGGCCGGTCACGCCGTGGTCATGCAGGCCCTGCCGGACCTGGACCCCGTACACCAGATCACCATCGTCCCCCGCGGTCAGGCCGGCGGCATGACCATCTACCTGCCGGAGGAGGACCGTTCCTACCTGTCCCGCCGCTATATGCTGGACAGAGTGGCCGGCCTGCTGGGCGGCCGCGCCGCCGAGGAGATGATGCTGGGTGATATCTCCACCGGTGCTTCCAGCGACATCCAGCGGGCCACGGCCATCGCCCGCAAGATGGTGGGCACCTACGGTATGTCGTCCAGGCTGGGCAACGTGGCCTTTGACGCCGGCACCGACGAGGTGTTCATCGGCAAGTCCATGGCCCACACCCGCCCCTACTCCGAAAAGACGGCGGCGGAGATGGACGCGGAGATCCGCGCCATCATCGACGAGGCCTACGAAAAATGCCGTGAGATATTGGCACGGTACAAGACGGAGCTGACGGCGGTGGCGGAGTACCTGCTGGAGCATGAGACCATGGACGGCGAGGTATTCAAAAGCTACTTTACCGATCATGAATAGCGCATCTGTACGCACAAAAGTGAACACAAAGAGTACAATAAACATACAGAAAAGTGAAGCAAATGTTCGAAAAATCAAGTGGAAAATCCGGGCTCACTTGTGCAAAACAGCGCTTTACTTATGGAAAACCGGAAAAGGCGGGCGCTGTGGCGCCCGTCTTTTGTGCATAATAACGAAGAAATGCGTCCGCCACCGGGGGACAATTCCCGTGTTCGCCTCGCCGGAAATTTCCAGAAAACGTTACCGGGAAAAATCAGGTGGATTTCAAACGGATGTGTACAAAAAATACATAAAACAGGCGCGTTTTACACAAAAATGAAACCGGTCTCCTGCCAAAAAGTCATAAATCCAAAACCGACACGCCGCGCGCAAAATGGAACAGTATGCCGCAAAAGTCGTTTGTCCGCCGAGAGAGGACAAAAACGCGTAGCAGACCTGTGTGCGCTGTCCACGGGAGAACGAGAAAGCCGGTATTTTTAGAGGTTGTTACAATTGTCTTTGCCGCATTTTTCCGTTAAAATACACATATTCTGTGGGCGGTCGGCAAGAGCCTGGCCGTCCCAAGGGAAATTTAGGAGGAACTACCATGAAAAAGTTTTTAGCAATGATGCTGGCGCTGGTCATGGCTCTGTCTCTGGTTGCCTGCGGCGGCAAGACGGACGATGGCAGCAGTGATGCCAGCGGCGACAAGGTCGTTAAGATCGGCGTGTTTGAGCCCACTTCCGGTCAGAACGGCGGCGGCGGCAAGAAGGAGATCCTGGGTGTTGAGTATGCCCACTCCCTGAAGCCCACCGTTACCATCAACGGCGAGGAGTACAGTGTGCAGTTGGTCTATGCGGACAATGCTTCCGACCAGGCTAAGGCACCCACTGCCGCGCAGACCCTGATTTCCCAGGGTGTGTCTGTGGTGATCGGTACATATGGTTCTGCTTGCGCGATTGCTGCCGGCCCTCTGTTCGAGAGCGCTAAGATCCCTGCCATCGGCACTTCCTGCACCAACCCCCAGGTGACTGCGGGCAATGACTACTACTTCCGTGTCGGCTACATTGATCCGTTCCAGGGCGCTGTGATGGCCAACTTTGCGTTCAATGAGAAGGGTAGCAGCAACTGTGCCCTGATCATCGAGTCCGGCGATGACTACTCCGCTGGTTTCGGCAACTACTTCCGTCAGGAGATGGAGCGTCTGGGCGGCAAGGCTACCACTCTGGAGTTCCAGAAGGGCGAGGCTGACTTCTCCACTATCATGGCTTCCATCAAGTCCGAGGGTTACGACGGCATCTTTGCTCCTGTTTCCATCGAGACCGCGGCTATGATTATCTCTCAGGCCCGCGATGCCGGCATCACCTGCCCCATCATGGCTGGCGACACCTGGGATGACATCTCCATCGCCCAGCGTACCGGCAGCAAGGCTACCGATATTTACTTCTCCGCTTTCTTCGATGCCGCCGATACCACCAATGAGGCCGGTAAGGCTTTCGTGGACGGTTTCACCAAGTGGGTGGCTGAGGATGCGACCCGCGTGGAGAACAACGGCGGTGTGTCCGACGTTATCTCCAGCGTGACCCCCTGCGGCTATGACGCTTACATGGCAGCTGTGGGCGCGATCGAGGCGGCCCAGTCCACTGACGGCGCCACCATCCGCGATGCGCTGGCAACTCTGGAGATCTCCGGCCTCATCACCGGTGACCTGAAGTTCGACGAGAACGGCGACGCTATCAAGAACTACGCGGTTATCAAGACCATCGAGAACGGTGAGATTGTGTACTTCAGCACCTTCAACGGTTTGGAGTAAAAGACGGCATACGTCGAGTCTGAGACGAACCTCATTGTAGGATAACAGCCATTGTGGGGGGAGCGTGCGCTCCCCTCACAATGCAACTTTCATGACTCTTGCGTTTTTGGATGCCGATGGCATCGCCCCCGGTCTCCGAAAGCGCAAGATTCATATAAGGAGGATGCTTTACTTATGCATGACGCAGCGTATTATATCGACTTGCTGCTCTCCGGCGTAACGGTGGGCAGCCTGTATGCGCTGATCGCTATCGGCTATACGATGGTGTATGGCATACTGCGTCTGATCAACTTCGCACACGGTGACATCTTTATGATGGCGGGCTTCTTTATGGTATATGCCGCCACCTGGATGCCGATGGCAGTGTGTATTCCCCTGGTACTTATTGCCACAGTGGCGTTGGGTGTTCTGATCGAAAAGGCGGCATACAGCCCCCTGCGTACCGCGCCCCGCATGTCAGTGATGATATCGGCCATTGGCGTCAGCTATCTGCTGCAGAATCTGGCCACCTATATCACCGGCGGTATCGCCCGTGCGTATCCCGACATCCCGTTCCTGACTCAGGTGATGCAGGTGGGCAGTCTGAATGTCAAGCGTATCACCATTATCACCCCCATTTTGACTATCTTGCTGGTGGTGGTGCTGGTCATTCTTATCCAGAAGACTAAGATCGGCATGGCCATGCGTGCGGTATCCCGCGACTTTGAGACGGCGCAGCTCATGGGCATCAAGATCAACAGCGTTATTTCCGTGACCTTTGTTATCGGTTCGCTGCTGGCGGGCGTAGCCTCTATTCTGTACTTCTCCAACTATGGTCAGGTCAGCCCCATGATCGGCGCTATGCCTGGCCTGAAAGCCTTTGTAGCGGCGGTGTTCGGCGGTATCGGCTCGATCCCCGGTGCGGTGATCGGTGCGTTTATCATCGGTATCTGCGAGTCGCTTATCAAGTCCAACGCCGATATGGCCGTGTTCAGCAATGCCTTTACGTTTGCACTGTTGATCGTGATCCTGCTGTGCAAGCCCAACGGCTTGTTCGGCGAAAAACTGACGGAGAAGGTGTGAGATATGAAGAACAATAAGAAAAGAAATCTGTTGCTGTCTCTGATCCTCGCCGCCGTCTGCCTTGCTTTCCTGCTGTATGTGGACAAGTTCCAGCACTATTCCATGTTGGCGACCGTGCTGAAAAAGGGCGCGATCTACTCCCTGGTGGCAGTGTCGTTGAACTTGCTGAACGGCTTTACGGGTCTGTTCTCTTTGGGACAGGCGGGCTTTATGATGATCGGTGCGTATACTTATGCAATCCTGACTATTCCCGTGGCTTCCCGCGCTGCCGTGTATCAATATTTTGACGGTGGTATCGTGCAGTTCTGCCTGCCCATGGTGGTGGGTCTGATCCTGGCCGGCGTGGTGCCGACGCTGTTTGCGTGGCTTATCGGCCTGCCAGTGCTGAAGCTGAAGTCCGATTATCTGGCCATTGCCACGCTGGGCTTCGCTGAGATCATGCGCGCTATCATTCAGTGGAACAAGGTGGGCCCGCTGACCAACTCCTCTAACCTGCTGCGGCAGTTCGCCAACTTCGACAGCGTGCTGTTCCCGTTCATTGTTTCCGGCATCTGCATCGCTATTATCGTGCTGATCATCAACTCTACCTACGGTCGTGCCTTCAAGGCGATTCGCGATGATGAGGTGGCGGCAGAAGCTATGGGTATCAATCTGGCCAAGCATAAGATGCAGGCGTTCCTGATCAGCTCCTTCTTTGCCGGTATCAGCGGCGCGCTGCTGGCCATGTTCCAGGCCAGTATCCAGGCCAACGCCTTCACCTCCACCATGACCTATGAGATACTGCTGATTGTGGTCATTGGCGGTATTGGCTCCGTGACCGGCTCCATTCTGGGCTCTTTCCTGTACATCGCCTGCTCCGAATGGTGGCTGCGTTTCCTGGATGACCCCATGCCCTATCTGGGTGTGAACATCCCATTCATGCGCGGCGGCTTCCGTATGCTGGTGTTCTCGGTGATCATTATGATCGTGGTGCTGTTCTTCCGCAAGGGCATCATGGGCGACAGGGAGTTCTCGTGGGATGCCATCATCAACTTCTTCGGAAAGCTGTTCAAAAAGAAGGATAAAGCGGCGAAGGAGGTGGCGTCTAAATGAGCAAGAGCGTTCTATCTGTTGAAAATGTCACTATGCAGTTTGGCGGCGTGGTAGCCGTGGACAATCTGAATCTGGAGGTCAACGAGGGCGAGATCGTGGCGTTGATTGGCCCCAACGGCGCTGGCAAGACCACAGCGTTCAATGTCATCACCGGTGTGTATGCGCCCAGCAACGGCCGCGTTTCCTTCAAGGGGAACTGCATCGTGCGGAACCATCCCTCCGGAAAGATGAAGAAGCAGTATAAGGGTGAGCACGCGGATATGTACACCGCCCAGTTCGCCCCGGAGGAGGCGCTGGACGACGAGGCGCTGAAGGCCTGGAAAAAGGGCCAGAAGGCGTTGGACAGCTACGCATTTACTGACCATGTGCTGGCCCCTACGCCGGATAAGATCACGGCGCTGGGTATGGCCCGTACCTTCCAGAATATCCGTCTGTGGAAGACCCAGACGGTGTTTGACAATGTGCTTATCGCCAAGCATATGCGGCGCACCAGCAATCTGTTTACCGCGGCGTTCCACCTGAACGCCAAGGAGGAGATGCAGCAGCGCGCCGAGGTGCTGGAACTGCTGAAGGTGGTGGGCCTGGAGGATGTGCAGAACGAGCTGGCCACCAGTCTGCCCTACGGCAAGCAGCGCCGGCTGGAGATCGCCCGCGCGTTGGCCACCGACCCGACCCTGCTGCTGTTGGATGAGCCGGCCGCCGGCATGAACCCGCAGGAGACGCTGGAGCTGGCGGAGTTCATCAAGGAGATCCGGGATCACTTCCACAAGACGATCCTGCTGATCGAGCACCACATGGACCTGGTCATGGGCATTGCCGACCGGATTTACGTGTTGGATTTCGGCAAGCTGATCGCCAAGGGCACACCGGAGGAGATACAGAACAACGAGCGCGTCATCGACGCATACTTGGGGGTGGCAGAAGATGCTGAAGATTGAAAATTTGTGTGTGTCTTACGGCGGCATCAAGGCGCTGCGCGGCATCAGCCTTGAGGTACCCGACGGCAAGATCGTCACCCTGATCGGCGCCAACGGCGCCGGTAAGTCCACCACGCTGCGGACCATCTCCGGCCTTGTAAAGGCGGACAGCGGCTCCATCACCTATGACGGGCAGGAACTGCTGGGCAAGCCCATCAACAAGATTCTGGAGGCGGGCATCGCCCAGTCCCCCGAGGGTCGGCGGGTGTTCGCCAACCTGACCGTGCTGGAGAACCTGAAGGCGGGCGCGTACCTGCGGAAGGACAAAGCTGGCATCGAGAAGGACATCAAGTGGGTGTATGAGCTGTTCCCCAGGCTGGAGGAGCGCAACTGGCAGCTGGCCGGTACGCTGTCCGGCGGCGAGCAGCAGATGCTGGCCGTGGGCCGCGCGCTGATGAGCCGCCCCAAGCTGCTGATGCTGGATGAGCCGTCGCTGGGTCTGGCACCGCTGGTGGTGCAGGGCATCTTTGACATCATCCGCACCGTCAACGAGCAGGGCGTCACCGTGCTGCTGATCGAGCAGAACGCCAACATGGCGCTGAAGATCGCGGACTACGCCTATGTGCTGGAGACGGGCAACATCACCAAGTCCGGCACCGGCGCGGAGCTGCTGGCGGACGAGTCCATCAAGGAAGCCTACCTGGGTAAAAAGAAGAGCTGAACAAACATCCCCCGGCCGTCAGGCCGGGGGATGTTCATTTTGCGGATTGCCTTTCCTGCGTGAAGTTGTTATAATAGCCGGGAATATGACAGAAAAGGCGGTGTGCGCGGTGGAATACGCAATGATGGGGCTGGCGGCGCTGGCGGGCGGTGTGATCCAGCCGCTGACGGGCTTTGGCGCGGCGGTCATTATGATGGTGGCGGCCAGTGCGTTTTACGACATGACCATTGCGCCCACCATCGTGGCGCTGATCTGCATGGCCCAGTCCGGCACCATGACGTGGATGTACCGCAAGCACATCGATGTAAAGCAGATCGCGCTGCCCATCGGGCTGTACACCGTGTGCAGTCTGGTCATCATCAATCTGCTGGGGAATTTCGACCTGCACGTGCTGACGGCGCTGTTCGGGGCGTTCCTGATCGTGCTGGCGGCGTACTTCCTGCTTTTTGCCAAGCGGGTGAAGCTGGACCAGCCCGGCCTGGCGGCGGGGCTGGTGTGCAGTGCCTTCTCCGGGTGCTGCGCCGGGGCGTTCACCATCGGCGGGCCTATGATGGCGCTGTATTTCGTCGCCATCGCCCGGAGCAAGGAGACGTATGTAGGCAATATGCAGTTCCTGTTCTTCACCACCAACCTCATCAACTTCACCATGCGGACGGTGCGGGGTTATTTCAGCGCGGCGCTGCTGCCGGTGGCGGGGCTGGGAATGGCGTGCATCCTACTGGGGCTGTGGATCGGTACACGGCTGAGCCGGAAGATGTCCGGCGACGTGGCCCGGCAGGTGGTGTACATCGGCGTGGGTGTCAGCGGCCTGGTGACGCTGGTGCAGGAGCTGATGAAATAAGATCAAAAAAGAAGCGGCGCACCGCGCCGCTTCTTTTTTTGCTTATTTCCGCAGAATGGTCTCCACCACGCCGTCCAGCCAGTGCCCCTCGAACTGCTCGATGCAGCCGTCGTCGGTCAGCTTAGCCAGTG
Organism: Vescimonas sanitatis; assembly: GCF_049060325.1. Lineage (NCBI taxonomy): Bacteria > Bacillati > Bacillota > Clostridia > Eubacteriales > Oscillospiraceae > Vescimonas > Vescimonas sanitatis. Next base: position 17,555 of record NZ_JBMGPW010000013.1, read on the forward strand.
CCGGGTCGATGGGCATTTTCGCCAGCAGGGGGATGTGGTACGCCTTGGCGGCCTCCTCGGTCTTGCCCTCGCCGAAAATATAGAGTTTCTTGCCGCAGTCGGGACACTGGACGTAACTCATGTTCTCCACCAGGCCCACGATGGGGATGTTCATCATCTGCGCCATCTTCACGGCCTTCTGCACCACCATGGATACCAGGTCCTGGGGGCTGGCCACAATGATGACGCCATCCACCGGCAGCGACTGAAACACGTTCAGCGCCACGTCGCCGGTGCCGGGAGGCATATCCACGAACATATAATCCACATCGTTCCACAGGGTATCACCCCAGAACTGCTGCACCACGCCGCCGATGACCGGCCCGCGCCAGATGACCGGGTCCGTCTCGTGCTCCAGCAGCAGGTTCACGGACATCAGCTGTATGCCGGTGGCGGTGGTCACGGGCGCGATGGCGTCGCCCTGCGCCACGGCCCGGCCGTGGATGCCGAAGGCCTTGGGGATGGAGGGGCCGGTGATGTCCGCGTCCAGAATGGCGGTGCGATAGCCCTCCCGCCGCAGCGCCACCGCCAGCTGGCTGGTGACCATGGACTTGCCTACGCCGCCCTTGCCGGACACCACGCCGTAGACCTTACCGACGCGGCAGCCGGGGCGGAGGGGCTTTTTCTCAAATACGTTTACTTCCTTGCGCTCACCGCAGCTTTCGCCGCAGGTGCTGCAATCGTGGGTGCAATCGCTCATAACAGGTTCTCCTTTTAAAAATTCTCACAGCTCGTCCCCGGCGGTGTAGACATAGCCGCACAGGGGACATTTGGGGTAGTCGAAATCGTGGGCAAAGCCACATTTTGGGCACCGGCGCTGGTGCAGGCCGGGGTCGTTGCCGCTGGGCTGGGGAACGCCGCCGGTGAAAAATTCCAGCTTGCCGCAGGCGGGGCACGCCATAATGGACACGTCCAGCGCACCGGCCATCAGGTTGGGCAGGTCGCCGAATATCCAGCTGGTCTTGCCCAGCTGCAGCTTGTGCTGGCCGACGAACTGCATGGCCGTGCCGCAGCGGAGACAGTCAAAGTGGGGCATGGCAGCCTCCTTTCGCTCTTTTATATATGGTATAGCACGATTTGAGGGGATTTGCAAGGGGGGACAGAGTGCGGTGCCCTCTTGAGTGCGTTGTAGGGGGCATCCGTTTGCCCTTTCGTAGGGGCGGACAGAGTCGTCCGCCCCTACGCATTCTTTGCGGGACGCCGCCCCTGCGCGCCCTAAGGATGTTCTCTGGTTGACGCATATTCATCTATGATATAGTTAGCGTATCTGGCTGCCTGCCGTTCTCTGCCTACAGGCGTTAGTTGAATGTTATTGATCCATTGATAGTAATGCGTCAATTCATGGGCCAAGGAAAGAAGGATCGACGCCAGGGCATTGTCTTTCCCTAAATGGTTCGCTAATTCATTATAATCACCCGCTGCAATTCGGATATATGGCTCATCCGAGTATGAAAAAGGTTCAAAAAAGCTTCCTACTACATGATCGCCATCTTTTGTGCGAATGGTTTTTGCTCCTTTGACATAAACAACGACTCTTAGCGGAAAGTAATATTGGGTTCTCAGCCAAATCGCGAATTGTAAGCACGCACGTTTTACTTCGGGGTGCGTATTCCTGTCGTATCGAAATCGCAAGCCGGTTCTTCTGAGGGAATTATCTGGAAGGTTCTTTTCCCAATCAGTAATTGTCCAAATATGCATATCCCGACCTCACAGCTTCGTGACGGTCACGTTTTCCTTGCCTTGCAGATAGGCCATCTCCCGCTTCTGGCAGGTGAACAGCAATATCTGGCGCCTTTGGCTTTCCTCCAGCAGATAGTCCAGCGCCGCGTGGAGCCGCTCGTCGTCGAAGGTCACCAGCGCGTCATCCAGAATGAGGGGCACCCGCTTGTCGGCGGGCAGCACCATGTCGCAGATGGCCAGCCGCACCGCCAGATACAGCTGGTCGGCGGTGCCCTGACTCAGCAGGCGGACGCTGCGTCCCACCGGGTCGCCGACGGGCTCGGCGGACAGGGAGAAGTCCCGGCTCAGCAGCACACGGCCATAGCGCCCACCGGTGATGGCGGAGAAGATCTCCGCCGCCCGTGCGCCCAGCGCCGGGGAAAAGCGGTTCTGCAGCACGGTGTTGGCTTGTGACAGAGCGTCCATGGCCAGCGCGATGGCATCATATTCATCCTGCAGGGCGGTTAGCTGCTCCTGCTTCTGCGCCAGCTGGGCCTCCAGATCGCTGGAGCGATCCAGCGCGCGGATGCGGCCGGTGAGGGTGTCGAACCGGGTGCGCTCCTGCGCCAGCAGCGTCTGTGTGCGCGCCAATTCCGCGGCGGCCTCCTCGCGTGAGAGCGCAGGGCGCTGGATAGAGCTTTCGGCGGCCGGCTGTTCCGGCAGCTGCACCCGCAGGGCATCCCGGTACAGGGCGGCTTCCCGGGCCGTCTGCCGGGCGTCGGCCAGCGCGGTCTTGCGGCGCCGGGCGTCTGACAGGGCCAGCTGTATGCCGGACAGATCGGCAGCGGCGGGGGCGAAGACGCGTACCTGGGTCAGCAGATCCCACAGCCGGCGGCGGCAGGCATCTTCACTGTCCGCGGCGGAGACTTCCGCCCGGCGGGCAGCCTCGGCGGCCTCATCTGCCTGCTGCCGCAGGGGGAGATATTCTGCGATTTGGGTCTCCAGCGCGGCGCGCTGTGTTTCGGCGTATTTATGCCGTTCCACGATGGCCTGACGGCGGGACCTTGCAGCGAAGAGCGTGGCGATCATGCCCAGCCCCGCCATGCCGATGAACAGCCAAAAGGGCAGCGGCTGCTGCGTCCGGAACAGAAATGCCAGCGCAGCGGCGACCACGATCAGCGACGCGGGGAAGAGGACCAGGAGCAGAGAGGGAGTCCTATCGGGCTGGATGGCTTCGGCGCGCTGCCGCAGCTCCGGTTCTGCGGCGGGGTAAAGGGGGTGCTGTTCCAGAGCTTTCTTGGCTTGCCGCGCGGTTTGTGCGGCCTCCTCCGCGGCGCTGCGCTTTTCCGTCAGGGCGGACAGCTCACCGGGAAGTGCGGCGGCCTGCCCCTCCAGCAGCGTCAGCGAGGCATCGTCCGGCAGGGCGGCGCAGTCGGCCGCCAGCGTGTCGGCCCGGGCCTGGGCGGTCAGTGCCGCCTGCGCCGCCTGCTGACAGGCGTCGGCCTGCTCCTGAGCAGCCAGCGCCTGCCACTGAGCCGTCTGCTGCCGCAGGTCGGCGGCGCGGCGCTCCAGAGCATCCAGCTCCCGGCGCGACTGCTGCGCCTGGTCGTTCAGCGCGTCCAGCTCCGCCAGCGCGGCGCGCAGCTGGTCGGTCTCCCGTTCCAGGGCGGGGATGAGCCCTGTCTTGTTGTGCCTGCGGCGGTTCAGCTGCTTTTTCAGGCGGTCGTAGGATTCGGTGTAGGAGGTGTCCTCCTCACCGGTGGTGATCAGGGCGGCGATGCGGCGCTCCAGCTCGGCGTCCTGGTCCACGGCCAGAGCGTTCTGGCCGATAAAGGCGCTGCGCTCAAACACCTCCCGGGGCACGCCCAGCAGCACCTCGCCGGCGTTCTGGCCGGTAATGCCCGGAACGGGCGTGCCGGTACCGGTGTAGGTGCAGGAAAACTCGCCCAGCGGTGATGCGGCGCGGCGTGTCTCCCGCAGCAGGGTGCAGGCATCCCCGTGCGTCGTCAGGTCCATGCGGCCCTGCATGGGCGCGCCGGTCCAGGGCGCATAGCGGTTCTTGTCCGCCAGCGGCCCGCGCTCGCGGGTGGACAGGCCGTACAGCATGGTGCGGATAAAGGCGCCCCAGGTGGACTTGCCGGTTTCGTTGGGAGCGTACAGCACATTCAGCCCCGGCGCGAGCGATAATTCGCTGTGGTCCAGTCGGCCGAAGGTGCCGGTCAGGTGCAGAATATCCACGGAGTCATCCTCCTTTAAAAGTTCATAAAATATTATTTAAAGTATAGCATGACTTGCGTTAAAAGTCATTACATTGCCGTATACAAAAAATTCGAAAAAATTTAAAAATAGTGTTGACAAATCCGGCCGCAAGTAGTATCATATCAACTGTTCCGCGGTTATGGGACGTGTACCTTGTAAATTAAACAACGAACGAAACGAAAAGCACCAGACGGGAGCACATTGTAAGATGTGCAACTGAGAAACTTGCCGGAACGGGGTTAAGTCAATTACCCGGGAAGGTAAGTATAAAAAGTTTTTGAAGCTATGACAAATAGCTCTGTAAAGATTTGAACGGCATGGCCGTTTAGATACAATTTATAGAGAGTTTGATCCTGGCTCAGGACGAACGCTGGCGGCGTGCTTAACACATGCAAGTCGAACGAGAATCTGTGGAAAGAGGATTCGTCCAATTGAAGCAGAGGACAGTGGCGGACGGGTGAGTAACGCGTGAGGA
>NZ_JBMGPW010000014.1:0-20523 GCF_049060325.1 Vescimonas sanitatis
CCCCGCATTGGTTAACAACTCCAGGGCACGCTGTGCAGTTGCGTCTAATTCAATCAGTTTCATAGGCCCTCCTTATATTTTGTGGTGTCAGACGGTTGTCTGCATGTCCACATTATATAAAATGAGGCCCGCTTTGTTATTCCGAAGTTTTTGCGGAGAATCCTTGTTTTACAAGACTCTATGCAATGACTTCGGAATAACTATTTTCTCGGCATAATCTTGGCACGGGCTGCCTCCGCAGATAATATCCACAGGCGGCAGATACGCGCCGCTCAGCTTTGTAATGTCCCCCATCTGCTCCATGCGGGGAAAACGGATCTTTGATACCAGTATGGGGAACGGTTCGATCTCGCTGGCCCAGATCGGCTCGATGCCATACCGCACCGAAGCCAGAGGAAAGCCGGAGATTCCATCGAACAGGCTCCCCATCGTAAGTTTCCGTGTTGGCTGAGTCATTTTATATACACCTCTTTACTTGATCGCCGCGGCGATGGTTCTTGTCACATTCACCGCGGACTGCGCCGTATACACGGCGCTCGTAATATTGGCCTTTGTTGTGGTGTCCAGACCGAAGCTGCCGGCAATGCGGGGCACTTCACCGGCGGAGAGCATGAGCCCCACGCCCATCAGTGCGTGATCCTTGAACACCATAAGCCCCGCAACGAGGATGGTGGACTGGAGGAAGGCCGTCAGGCACAAGCCGATGACCTGCCGCATCCAGCCCATAAAGCCGTCCAAATAGCCCCGTGGGACACTGAACATATAAAGACTGCCCACCGCAATTTGAATGAGTAAAATGCCCCCGCGTTTCAGATTGGCGAAAAACACCTTCAGCACCGCGTAGCCCATGAGGATCACGCAAAAGAGAAGCATGATGGGGCTGGTGATGATGCCAAGGCCGAAGTGGGAGCTGTTCACCACATCTGCAAGTGTCTGTATCTCGCTGAGTTCGGTGATGATGTCCTGTCCCACCTCACCAATGCTCCGTCCATAGCCGGTAAGCCCCGCGGAAAAGGTACCCTGCAGCGACACGGATAGGGCGTAGAGCCGGACGGGGACAACGGTAAACAGGCTCACCGCCAGAAAGCCCTTGATGATATTCATCCCGCACTGCTGGAGATTCCCCCTGCCGGTGGAGTATTCAATGCCGCACTCAAAGGCGCAGACTACCACGCTGACGGTAAACAGCGCCCACGCAAGGCGGGAGAAAAAGAGAATGATGGCGCTGACCCATTCCAGCTCGAACAGCTCCACGCCCATATTGCCCATGAGGGCAAAGAAGTTGCCGAGAAAGCCTATGGCCTGCCCATAGATCCAGTCCATGAGCTGATCCAGGACTGTCGCGGCGACAAAATCCCAAATAAATATCTTCGTTCACCTCCAGAGACGCAACAAGGCCGCCGCCCTTTCGGGCGACGGCCTTGTCGCGATAATTGGTATTATGATTTGTGGGAAAAGTTCTCGTATAGGGGGATGCCATCCCGCTTGATTTTACGCTCCATTGTCACGCCTTGTGCGCGGCGGAAGAATGTATCGGCACGGTATACGAGTATATCCAAAGACATGGTTTGCAGCGGCAGGAGCGCACGGCGGATCGCCTTGACCGCATCCACCGGACGCATGGAATTTTCCGGGATAATGACGCACAAATCGTAGTCACTATCATCGGTTGGCGTACCATAAGCACGGGAGCCAAAGAGATAAATCGCCTCGGCTTTGACTGTCTCCGTGATAACCCGGCACACCGGCTCCAATTCTTTTTGCAAGGATTCCGTCTTTGCTAAATACTCGTTTTCTGTCGACATATTCATCATCCCAAAACAGTGATCACTTCAAAAGACGGGGATAGTCTGTCGTGCCATTGACGATCGCATAAATGTAAACGGTGTCGCCAATCACTTTGTAGACCGCCACATAGGTTTTTGTCAAAACCAGTTTTCGGTATCCGTTTGCGGCAAGGATCGGGTCCGGATGCGTTTGCCCCATCAGCGGGAAATCCCGCAGACGGTTTATGGTCGTTTTCATCGTGCTGTAGATTTTTCGCGCGTAGGGAGTTCCTGCCTCCGTAATGTGATACTTTACGATCTCCTCGAAGTCGTGTTGAGCAAGTGGAAGATAGACCAGTTTACTTTTCGTAGGCACGGAACAGCTCCTCCATTCTTTCGTCAAGCTCCTCCGGCGTGCAGACAGGCTCTCCGCTCAGTCTGCTGAGTTCCGCAGCATAAATTTTGTCGCGGTGTCGGAACATTTTTTCCCGCTCCTCGTATGCTGCCATGCTCATATAAACACCATCATCTTCACCCTTATTCGTGATGAAGATCGGTTCACCGGATGCCTTTGCCAGCTCAGAGATCTGCGTGTACTCATTCCGCAGGGCGGAGGATGGTCTGATTTGCATAGAAAGCCCTCCTTGTATCAATTTCTTGATAGTATTATATCAAGATAACACTTTTTATGCAAGCCTATCTTTGTGAGGTGTAAAAGGTGACTTTATAGGCCTACATCATTCGCCGGCAAAGCAACCATTGTGTCTTATTCGTTGCCTCTGGCAGGAGAGTCCGGATTTGATTTTTGAATTTCTTCTTCACAAATTAGATCCCAATGATATTCCAGATGTATTTCGGCGCAATCAAGCTGAAAATCAGGCAGGCAAAGAGAATGGCGGGGCCGGTCCATTCAAACTGGCCTCGCTGTCGGTAGTCAAAGTACGCGCCGCCAAGTTTCACGAAGAATGCGATGGCGAGGATCATATCCAGCGCAGGGAACACCACCTTCTCCACCACGCTCTTGATCTGCTTGGCCGCCTCCGTCCATGTCTGCTCCACCGCTCCCGCAACATCCCCGCCCGCAGCGAGCGCCGAGGTGCAGCAGAGAAAGGTCAGAAGCAAAAGCGTCAATGTCAGAATAATCATTTTTCTGTATTTCAAGAAATCTCAACCTCCTTAAAATGGGGATGCCGCCCCTTGCGGAGCGGCATCCGTTGTTAGTCCTTAATAGCCGGTGCGAGGCAGGGGCTTGCTGGGGGCATAGACACGGGTGACCCAGCGGGAGGTCGCCATGATCCACTGCCCGTTGTAGACTCCGCCCGCATCCGACGTGTTGACGAACTGCGTACCACCGGTGAGCTTTGAAAGCACCTTGCAATCTACGCGGGGCGCTTCTACCTGACGGAAGTTTGAAGGTACGATGCCGAACGCCGCCATGAACTCCGTCACATACTCATTGGAAGCAAGTCCCAGCGCCGCAGGAGAGGCATCCAAGACATAGTTTTTGGATGTGCTCAGGTTATCCGCCAGCGTGCGCCAGGTATCGCCGCTGAGATTGGTTTTGTACACGATCTTATAATTTCCAGGGGTATTCCATGTGCCGGTGTAGATGGTCTGAAGCCGAACCGCCTTGACGGGCAAAGTGTCTCTCCAATAAAAAGACTCCAGCGCCGTGGTGGAATTGTTGGCGATGCCGGTGAAATTGTAGCGGACGAGCTGCCCCGGCATGACCTCCACATAGCCGGTTTTCTTGATGGAAACGTTGGTAGACAGGCTCTTGTTGGTCATGCTTGCCTTGACGATCTGACCGGCGTACTCGATCTCCACCTCAATGGGTGTCTTATCCAGCCCGTAAAATTCCGCCGCCTTGGATTCCACGATCTTATACCGCGCCAGCGGCAAAGGCTTGCTCACCGCCAAGCCGTTTTTGTCCGTCTTAATGGTATCCACCAGACGGTTGGTGCGGGCGTTGTAGATCTCAAAGACGGTGTTGGGAATGGGCGTCCCGGCAGGCCAGCCATTCATGGCGTTGTAGTCCGCGCTGACCTTCGTCACTTGGATCTGGCCGGTGATGGGCGTATTCTTCCACTCGATTTCTGTGGTTTCGCCGGACTTTACATACACGGTCTTTTTCTGCGTGTCGGGAATATATCCCTCATTTTCCAATTCACGCAGATAAAAACGGCCAGTGGTCAGATTTTCAAAACGGACATAACCGCGGTCATCGCTTGTCTCCTGCGAGATAGGATTGTTGCCGCTGTCGTAGAGAATGAAGGAAACGCCGTAGATGCCCTCGCCGGTGGCCGAATCGACCTTGTGGATCAGGATACCGGAGATGGCTTTGTTGGTCACCGTTTTGGTTGTGGTTTTGCCATCTTCCACGGCGAAATAGATGGGGGTATTGTCCAGCTGGAAGCCCTTGCCCGCCTCGGTTTCCACGGCATAGTAGCTGCCGCTTTCCAGCGGCACATACACGCGGCCGTCCGTTCCGGTGGTGACGGTGTCCACCAGACCGCCATCGCTGACACGGCGGATCTCGAAGGTGGTGTTGGGGATGCGCTGGGTCTTGTCCGCCGCATTCACTTTCACCAGCTCCAGCCCGCCGATGGGAGTATTATAAAAATAGAGGGACTGCGTGTCGTTGGGGGTGACCACCACGGTCTGCGTGCGCGTATTCTCGTCGATGGTGTAACCGGAGATAGATTTTTCCTCTGTCACCACCAGTGTGCCGGTGACGCCCTTGAGAATGATCTGCCCGTTTTCGTCGGTATAGTACAGACCGTTGGAGCTGATTTTTCCGTTTTCGTCGGGGACGAACTCGCCGGTAGCCGTAGTGATTTTGAAGGTAACGCCCTCCAGCGGCGTCTTGCGGTCCAGAGAGGACAGCTTGTTGATGATGAGCGCGCCCTGTCGCTCATTCCAGAAGGTCATGCGCTGGGGAGACTGGCTCTGGTCGATCTTGATGCTCTGCGGTGTCCCGTCCAACACGAATCCATCCACAGATTTGACCTCTTTTGCGGTAACAGTCATGCCGTCGGTCAGACCCTCAATGACGATCTGGCCTGCAGCGTCGGTGGTATAGTAGCCGTTGTTGGGGCCGACTACCGCGCCGGAGGAGTCTGTCACAAGAAACTGTACCCCGGCAAGCGGTTCATTTTTCGTGCCGGAAATGTATTTCTGGAGAATCAATGTTGTAGTGGGTTTGTTGTAAAAGGTCAGCGTCTGCGTGTCGTTGGGATTAACCACGACAGTCTGGGTGCGGCTGGCTTCGTCGATTGTGTAGCCGGGAATCGTCTTGGTTTCCGTTGCTACCACGGTGCCAACGATACCGGAAATTCTGATCTCACCGGATTTGTTGGTGTAATAAATGCCGTTGCTGGACAGTTCGCCGTTGGCGTCCGGGACAAAGCTGCCATCCGCATAGGTGATCTTAAACTCGACACCCTCCAGCGGCTCCCCGTTGGGGCCGGAGCTGACCTTGCGGATGATGAGATTACCGGCAGGCTGGTTCAGAAACTGCAGATGCGCCGTTTCGCCGCTCTTGATGAGCGCGTGCTGGGGGCTGTCATCCAACAGGTAGCCCGTTTTTGCCCGGACTTCACGGGCGATGACCGTCATGCCGGGTTCCAGACCATCCACCAGAATTTCGCCCGCGGCATTGGTGGTGAAGCGGCCGTTGTCATTGCCGAGATAATGGCCGCTGCTGTCGGTCAAAAGGAACTCTACGCCGGAGAGCGGTTCGTGCTTACTGTCATTGCTCAGCTTTGTAATGAGCAGGCTGCCGAGCGGCGCATTGCCAAAGCGGAGCGTCACCACATCCTGATCCTCGCCGGAGATCCACACCGTCTGGGGTTCGCGGTCGATGATGTGATTTCCGTCGCTCTCAATCTCCTGGCAGATATAAGTGCCTTTTTCGAGGTTTGTCACGGTGAACGCTCCGTTGGGTCCGGTCAGATAGGTCCCGATGACTGTACCGCCAGTACCGGAAGCGCCGCCGCCTAAATATCTCAGTTCAAATCGGCAGCCCTCCAGTCCTTTTCCGGTCTTTGCATCGTACTTATACACAACAAGGGCACTGTGAGGAACATTGTCCACGGTCACGGTCTTAGAGGTATTGGCTTCCAGATAGAACTCGGTGACCCCGCTGCCCTGAATGCCGAAGCCCTTGGGAGCGGACTCCTCTACCAGTTTGTACCAGCCACGGTTTACATCGGTGATGGTGATTTTACCGTCGGAGGCCGTTGTGAACACACCGAGGTCGTTGATCTCGCCGGTGGTGGTATTATCCGAGCCATAATAGATATGGAATTTGGCATTGGAGAGAGGATCACCGGTGACGCTGTTTCGCTTCAGGATCGTCAGGGAGGGTTTGACCGCGTTGAAGAAGGTCACCGTTCTGGTGCAGCCTGCTTCCAGATGTACCTCCTGCGGGATCTCAGAGAGAATGACATTGGAAGGCACATTTTTCTCCGTGATGCGATAGCTGCCCACGGGGATGGAATCGAGGAAGATGCGCCCCGCGCTGTCCGTCGTGGCGCTGGTGGAGTAGCTGCCGTCGATCTGCTCAATGAGATAGGTCACGCCCTCGATAGGCTCTCCGGTGGCAATGTTTTTCTTCAAAATTTCGAGTCCCGGCTTTTCATAGTCAACGAAGATGACTTCGGAGGTCTTGCCGGGGCGCAGCGCTACGGTCTGCTCGGTGTGAGACACTACATAAGGCTCCGGCACGGATTCCTCCCGGACGACATACACATCAGCGGGGATGTCTGAAAGGGTTGCCGAACCGTCCGAGCCGGTGGTGACGGAGGTAGAATAGCTGCCGGTCACGGATTTAATGGACAGCACCGTACCGGGGATCGGTGTGCCGGTCTGCGCATCGGTCTTGATGATCTTCATGCTGGGCAGTTCATAGTTCGTAGCGGTAACGGTATACTGCTTGTCTCCATCCGTGGTGTCCACATAGACGCTGAGTGGGGTGGAATCTGCGCAGTAGCCTGCCGGAGCTTCCACTTCTACAAAAGACCATAAGCCTTTCGTCACGTTATTGACTTCGATAATGCCGCCGTTTTTGGTCACATCGCTGCCGACGATCTGACCGTCACGGTAGATGTTGAATTTTGCACCGTCCAGCCCGCGGGTCGTTCCAGCAGCCACCTTTCGCAAGGTAATGTCCGCATCGCCGGCAGGAGGCGTGGGCTTATCCGGCACGGGAGCATCATTCACCACCAGTTTGCGGGGCGCATAGTAATTGAAGAAGCTCTGGCGTCCCTTGACGCTGGACTTTGCCCACACCGCCCATTTTGCGGCTTCATCCTCAACGACAGACGCAATGATGCCTTTGGCGGCGTACTCCTCAATCTGCTTCTGGAACTCCGCATCCTCCTTGGCTTTTTCTTTCAACATCCAGTCGGTGTAGCCCAAGTACATTTCATAGGTATCAGCGTTGGCGTAGCCGCCGCCATCGATGTCACCATCGCCTTCGCCCTTGAAAGACTGGTGATCCCATACATAGGTCTGCGCGGCCATGAACAGGCTGCCGGGGATGTCACCCTTATAGTCCACGATATAGGTCATCATCCACTTGAAGTTTTCAAGCTGCTGGGCGTCCAGCTCACCCATGCCGCTCTGCGCCAGCGCCGTTTTCAGGACAGCGTCTGCGTCCGCGCCGGTGGCAGAGGTATAGGTGTAAGAGTTGAGGAACGATGCCGTACCCCAGCGATAGCCATAGCCGCGATCCATGCAGTAGAGCATTTTGCCTGCCGCCATCGGCGGCTTATAGCTGTACGGCGTACCGTCATGGAGAAGCCGCGTTGTCCAGTAGTTTGTGTTGCTGGTGGGCTTGATGCCGGTTCCGGTGCTGGAAGCGGCAAGTGCAGAAGTCGGAAGCAGCGTCAATAATGTCATAATGACAAGAAACGCCGACATGATCCTTGTTCTAAGTGTTTTCAAGGTTGGTTCCTCCTTATTGTCATTTAGAGATAATGAAGAAGCAGACCGGTTTTTCTCGGTCTGCTTCACGTTGATGTTGTTTGATTTTACTTGGCTGCCGGAGTATCTACCCAACTTATGGAGTAGCCATTCCATAGGAAGAGCTGGACGCAGTACCAGCACGCCTCGCCGCTGTCATTGACTCCTCTTGAAAGTCCCACGCCGGTTTCGGCGTAATTCTTTTCGAGGAGATTGTCCCGGTGTCCACCGGAGAGGTTCCATGACCACACGGCGGCCTCGGATACCGATTTACCCTGCAGCGCCCAATCTGCGATGCGGTGGATATTCTCTCCTACATACGGGCAATCGGTAACAGAGGTGTTTCGTCGTCCATCCGGTCTGGTATGAGAGTAGACACTGCTGGAGGCCATCTCGTCGGCCCGGACCTGCGCCGCCTGCATGAGCTTGTCGTTGACGCGCAGCGCGGCAGCACCATTTTCGCGCCGCAGCGCATTGGTGCGGTCAATGATGTCCTGCTTTGCAGCGGCAACGTCTGTCTGCGCAGGCTGCTCTACAGGCTTTGTCGTAGTGGACTTTACCGGTGCTTCACCAGTGTAAGGCTTGTCCGACTCGACCTGCACGCATTTGCTATCGCTGTCCCAGTAGATATTGAAGCCGACCGCTCTGCCGATGTCGCGCAGCATAACATAGTTATTTCCGTTGATGTTGTACGCCGTCAGGCGGACTTCCTGCCCGTCTACAAGGATGCGGTTGGTGGAAAGCGTCGCTTTCAGCGATTCCACCGCCTGCGCCGCAGGAGCACTCAACGAAAGCCCCAGCACAAGGCCGCAGAGGACGAGTCCGGTATTCTTCGCTCTGTTCATTGTTCTGCCTCCATTCTAAATGTGTGTGGAAATCCTTCTCGCAGCTTCACCATATCACAGGCGATGGGCAGAAGTCGAACAGAACCGATCTGGCAAAACGGAGAAAAATCAAGCCTTCACTGCGGTGACGCACCAGCGCTGGTCGCGCTGATTGCGAACGCAGGTGTAAAGCGTCAGCAGGTTTTCACTTGCGTCCGCAAGACCGCTGCGGTCTGTCTCGCTGACCTTGCTGACGTCCGTCACCTTATAGGTGCGCGTCCCCAGCTTGGTCGTCAGGGTGATCTTGTCCCCGATGTTCAGCGTGTGGATCTGCCCGAAGTAGCTGTTGGCGCCGCGGTTGTGGGCGGCGAGGCAGACATTGCCCTCCCAGATGGAGGTATCTTCAAAATGCCCAACGCCTTTGGCAAGCGTCTTGCTATCCGTTCCCTGATAGATCCTCACGCTCAGACCCAGCGTGGGGATCTCGATCTTGCCGAGGGAACCGTTTATGTAGTAGAGCTCACTCGTCACATCTGTGAACAGCACAGCGGGCTGATAGCCGTTGCCGCTGCTCACCGTACTCCCTGGGGTAACCACATCGCCGTTGCCGCTGATCACGGCGCCAGCCGTGGGAAGGGTGCGCGGCGCAAGATTCGGCGTCAGGTATTCGCCGGTATGCAGCGCATTCATGCTCTCCGAGCCAAAGACGGGCGGAATGAGCGCTGCGTTCTTGCTCACATCTTCGTTGCGCATGGCGCCGCCATCCGCCGTGTGAATGACATCGATGGAGGTATTCCTGCCGAAGTCGTAATCGTCCGGCGCATCGATACTGTATTCCAGCGCATACGCCGGAGCCGCCAGAGCTGCTGTCATGCAAAGGCTCAGGCAAAGGGTGATGATCTTTTTCATTCTTCTGTCTCCTCCTCATCTGCATTTTCTCTTTTGCGTTTTACCAGCAGCGCGCCGCCGACGCCCGCGCCTGCCGCGGCCACGACTCCGATGGGGATGAGCACATAGGACCAGCGGAGCGAGGACATTGCGCCGGCGGTTTTTGCAGGCTCTGCGGGCTGGATAGGCACGCCTTCGAAAATGGCAACATAGCGAACGCGATTTAATGCGATGCGGCTCACCGTGCCGGTATAGTCCGCCGTGACGGTGTAACCCTTGACGTAGCTGCTGGTGGTGCTGCCGGTGTAGGTGGCGACGGCGGTATAGCGGTCTGCCACGGCATAACCGTCCATGTTGGCGGTATTGTCGGTCTGCCACTGAATGTCGGAGAGCGTCAGGTTTTTGCCGCCGTCCTCAATGCTCTTGGGGATGTACTGTGTATCCTGCTCGGCAAGATTGGGATAGCTGCGCTTGACGGAAAGCTGCTTTGTAGAACTGCCATAGCCAGACGGCTCGACCTGCACGGTGTCAAGTCGGAGTGTCAGGGTTCCCATAAGCCCATCGTCCGTGATGAACTCACGCTCCTGCGGCAGCAGCGCCAGCACGGATTCCATATCCTTTTTGGCGCTCTCGATAGAAACATGCTCCGTATGCTGGCGGCTCTCGTTTTCCGGAAGCTCCTGCTTCAGAAGATCCGTCAGGGTGTACTGAAAGCCGTCCTGCCGAAAGTCCGAGCGGGGAATGCCCGCAGGATCGTCTTCCGGACTCAGATCATAGATTTTCTTCAGTTCTGTGCCATCGTCGTTTCGGACGATGGAGGTGGGATAGCAGACCTTGGCGTCCGGTACCGCGGGTTCAAAGTCCGCCGCCAGCGCAGTGGGCGTCAGTGCCAAAGTCAGGCACAACGCCGCAGCGCAGAGAGATAGCATTCGTTTCATTTTGTGTTCCTCTTTTCTTTATTTTTATAGTGATTTTTCGTCTGTTCCAGCAGAAGGTCATATTCCCAAGGCTCCAGCTCTAAGGAGAGGTAGGCACCGTCTTTCGACATACCGTCTACCCGGTAGCGCAACACCAGAGGAAGCTGCCTCTGCTTTTTCACATCCTGGGGTGAGAGCCAACCAGCGCCTTCTACAAAAACAGTGCGAATGGCGGAATCATAGTTTCCTTCATAGCCCTGCCAGAGAAGCGCCTCCCGCAGCTCTTCCCGCAGCTTTCTGCGATGGGGAACGGGAACCAAACGCTCCGGCTCCAACAGGAAACGGGGATGCAGGACTTCTAAGCAAACGTCCAGCGCATTTTTCAAAGCAGCATTCTTTTTCGTCAAGCCGCTGCGCCGGTAATCTGCCGCCAGAACGTCCTCACCCTGGGCATCGCCAAGGAAAAGGCGTACACAGCGGATGAGTTCATAAGCGTGGGCGTCATCCGCCATGCCAAGCACGCGGACCCCGTCCATAGGGAGCGTCCGGTAATGGGTAATGGCCTCCGCCAGTGCGGAGAACTGTCTCACATCCCAGCCGGGTCTTCCGGGGCGGAGATCGTCCACGGTGTAATAGGTCATGCACATTCAGACATCCTCCTCACTTCATATTCATGCCGCCCATAGTGGGGGCATTGGTCTGCTCCTGTGCGTTCAGCTCTGCCAGCTTCGGCTTTGCCCATTCCGGAAGAAACTTGTCATCCAGTACGCCAATGAAATCCTCCCGGTTCCATCTGGCTGTTTCTCCGTCCGAGAGGCAGGTGGCAAAGACTGCTCGACCACTGGAATGAGGCGCGCATCCAAAGCCGCTCCGAGCATACAGAAGTTGGTAATCCTGCCCCCAATACTGCTCCTGCAGTGCCTCCGGCGACAGCACCAGCACCTTGCCGGTGAAGTCCTGCTCCGCGCGGTCACCGACGCAATGCTCCGCGCCGAACAGATTCAGCGCCTGCACTGCCTTGCGGTAGAAAGTGACGAAGCCATCCAGCACAGCCGGATGGCTTCGGACAACAAAGTCGCTGTTGTGGTTGATGTCTTTGGGGATGCAGGCGCACTCCACCCACTGCTTGTTGGCATGGCCGAAGCGCCCGTCCCACTTGAGTTCGTGCAAAGTGTTGGCAAGCACCCACGCGGTGCGCTTGTAGCCGTATTCGTCCAGCACCGGCGTGATGCAGTTCTTCTCCAGATGCATTCCGTCGAAATTCTGACGGATGGTGTCCTCGATGGCGTTGCGGCAGGCGATGTTCGCCTTGTGGCTCTCCCGCCAGAGGGAAAGCTCGTTCCGATCTCTCGCCTCGGCAGAGGAATAGGGGTAGAGATAGGTGTCATTCATTCTGAGATCTCCTCCTTTTCCAGCAGGCGGCATACGCCCTCCATCCGCACACCGGAATCCTCCAGCATGGTGCGGACATCATCGTCCAGATCGTCGATGAGCACATCTGCGGCGGTTTTCTCCGCTGCCTGCACGATGACTCTGCCCTCCTCTACAAAGGACTCCAGCGCGGCAGTGGGCGAGATCCCCGCCTCCGCCAGCTGGCAGGGCGGAATTTCAAGGCCGGAGCAGTGAGGTTCGTGTTCACAGGTGCCGCACGCCGTTTCCGTCATTCCGGTCTCCATTGCCATCTGGCTTCGCTCCGCCAGACGGGAAATCAGCTGCGGTGCAACGGCGGAGATGAGAGAAATGGTTTTCAGCAGCTCCGCCACGGTGGGGTCTCCCGGCAGCAGCAGAATGCAGCCGCTGTCGGTATGCAGGATCAGGTCGCTGACGCCTGCAAGGCCGGAGAGCTGCAAAGCGGCGCGAGGGATGGAAAGAGTTTTATTGTTAGGATCATGGTTCAAATTGAATTTCATGCTGTTTTCCTCCTTGGTGGATATTTTGGAATATGGACCAGCTTCAGCTCCCATTCGCCCAGAGGCTCGTCGAATAGGTTTAGCTGGTGGGTCATATAGGGACGCGGATCGTAGTTGGTGATGATAAGTTCGCCGAAGGACGAGCCCTTTTTCTGAGACAGCGGGTTGCTGCGCTGGAAAGATAAAATATACCAATCCTGATAGAGCTTGCGGATAAAGGGGCAGTCGTTGTAGGACAGTACCACATAACTGTCACGGTCAGTTAGTACCTGCCAGAGCCGGACATGGAATCTGCGGAAACGTCCCAGCTTCCCAGCGACTCGGTAGAGCCGCTCTGTTTTGACATAGGGCGGATCGGCATAGATAAGACTGCCTTTTTTATCTCGTTCCCGAATGAGCTGCAAGGCGTTTTTGTTCTCCAGCGGCACGTCCTTCAGTCGTGCGGACACTGGCGGAAACATTTTTAGAAGATGTTCCACATCCATTCCTTTAACGCCGAAAGATGTGACGGTTGCGCTGAAGCTGCCGCGGATGGCAAGGTAATACGCTGCCGCCCGCTTTACATCGTAAAGCGCCAGCCGTTCCTGAAAGATGGGGAGCAGTTCTCCTGCCTGTTCCTCCGTAAAACAGGAGCGGTCTCCCAGACACTCGATCTCCGCCTGCACATTTTGAAAGTAGACCTCCTTATGGGCAACAAAGTCGCGATAATACTCGAAGAGCTTGCGGCCGTGAATGGGCAGGAATTTCAGCTCCCGCAGCAAAACATTGGAGCATTCTTTGATGCAAGAGAACAGGTTCACCAGCTCGGCATCCAAGTCGTTATAAATGTCCAATCGGTTTGGGTCCGGCGGCAAAGCCAGCAGCACGGCGCCACTGCCGCCGAACGGCTCCACATACTGCTTCAGCTTGGGCGGGAAAAGCTGCAGGATGTAGGGTGCGATCTTCTCCTTGCCACCGATCCAGGGAAAGGGCGGCTTAGCCATGTCCGACCTCCTTTTCTTCCTGATTGCACCTTATCCCGTCAGCACGGTTTTCCTGTTCAAAACGAAACTTCCTGCAATGTGCCAACAGTTGTTCATCGCGCATGTTTTCTCCTTTCCGGGGTGATTTCCCGAAAAGAAGATAAAAAAAGAAGGGGCCGATCCCCTTTCGGAAAATCGGCCCCTAAAATGATTTTTAATGGCTTCTGCGTGTCAAGATGGTATTACTTCATTTTCATCTCCATTTCCTGGGATTGTTGGACAGGTGACAGCATGGGCTGATAGTCCGCGCGATGCAGCAGGCCGTAGGGTGAAAGCACTGCATTGTCCTCCTTGATGATGTCGCAGCCGTAGGCGTAGAGGTTTACATGGGAAATCAGCAATTCCACCGAGTGGTCATCCGTCATGAAGTGAAGCTGGTCTACGGCTGTTTCCTGCGGGGAGCTCAGCTCCGGCGTGAGGATATAATCGTCCAGATGCTCTGCCAGAAGGATAGCTGTCCCGATGTCCTGCACCTCGAACTGCTCCAGCAATGCTTTCAGCTTTGGGAGCTGCACCTGCCGGACAGGGATATCCTTCACTGCTTTGGCAAACTCGTTGAAGGCTTCTATCTCCATGGGCAGGTCGGCAAATATGGCTGCGTTGGGGATGATGCCATCATAGTCAAGCACAACGGTATTTTCCCATTGCAGCGTACCCAGCCGCTCCTGCGCATCCTCCAGTTCTTTCTCCGAGGCGGGAAGCTCCAGCGTCACCGTGCGCTCATCGCCAATGTCGGGATGCAGTCCAAGCGTGAGTCGGAAGAGGTATTCCGGCTTTTCCGGCAGTTCCTTTGGGCAGGGTGGCACGGTTGTTAGCTCACCGTCCTGCAGTACATACAGGCTGCCCACAAAAACGCCGTTCTCGCCGCACCGCATCATTCTTCCGATGCCGGCGAAGTCCAGCATCTCGAATACCTCGTCGGATATGCCGTCCAGATCGGGGATGAATCCGTTTTCCGCGTAGAAGCGGCCAAGCTGGGCGTCATCCGCGGCCTCCACCACATGATAGCAGTCGGTTTTTGCGCTGACCGCCAGATCCCGCAGATCCTGCAGCGTGATGACGCCACCGTTGGTATCGACTTTATGCTGCACCTCCATGCGCAGGAAACCGTCAAAGGCGACCTTCTGTATCTCGTCCAGCGCCGACAGAAGTGCGGCGAGATCATTAAGCTCGTTGAGGCTGATTTCTAACCCGTCCAAATGGGGCGCAAGATACGCAAAGGCATAGTAGTCTTCAATCTCCATGTACAGGATGTCATCTGTCTGAAGGCGTACCTTGTCCAGTGCGTCCCACAGCACCCACGGGGAGGCGGGCAAGTCCAGCTTTGCGTATGCATCGCTGTTAGGATTGCCCTCCTTTGCCAGATAAACGGCAAACACCTTCTTAGCCAAACTTCATCCCTCCCATCTTTTGCTCATAGTAACCGGGGTCTGCGCCAGGGACGCCCCAGCCGAACATGGAACCCGTTTTCATGGCTTCCTCCTGCGCAGGGGTAACGCCCAGCCGCTCGTTGTTATAGTCCGCTATCTCGCGGTTATGCGCAGGATCGTTTGTGTTCCAATCGCTGGGATAGTAGCCGCTCTCGCCGCGCTTGATGCAGATGAGCTCACCGGTGCCGGGGAGGGTGGAGAAGCACAGCTCCGGCAGACCCTCCGCCAGCTTGGGGGCGAACAATTCCTGCTCCGTTTGGATGTTCCACTCGTCCGAGTTCCAAAGGTGGACATACAATTCACTTCCGCCATCCACAAGGATATCCCGCTGCTCAAAGCCTTCGCCCCAGCCGTCCGAAGCCTGTCCGGTGAGGTATTCCTTTAAGGTTTCCAGCTCTGTGTCCGACAATTCCCCGGCGACACGGCATTCCGCCACGCCCCAGAGCTGGCGATCACGCTCCTCCGCGGCGAAGACGGCAGAGTGGACCTTGCGATTGACACTGTCGGCCTCATCATACCAATGCATGAGACCGCGCTCGGTTTCCTCCGGCATCCGGTTTTTCACCAGTGCCGCCATGATCTGATCCTGATAGCCGCGCAGCTCACTGCCCTCCAGCAATGTGCTGCTGTCGTCGAAATCGCCGTACTCGTTCCGCTCATAGAGATCAGCGGTCAGGGGCATATACAGCTTGAGGGTGGTCAGCTTGGGCGGCAGCACGGTGAAGCTGTCCTCGCCGGGGGCGAGCGGCAGCGTGCGGCCATTGTCCCACTTCATAAAAATTTGTCCTTTATCGTCCACGAAGTCCACCTCGCCCTCCGTGCCGGGAAGAATGGGATGATAAGGGTCCTCCATCGAATTAAGCCGGATGCGGGTGCCGGGGGGATACTGCTCCTTGATAAAATTCACCATTTTTCTGTCCATCACTTTATACCTCCCATTGTCATGCCCTGATCGGGCATTTTTTGATATTCCTCCAACTGACGGGGATTTTCCTCGCCATAAAGGTCAAAGACGATATCGTCCACCTGCTTGCGGACGCTGGGATCGTCGGCTAACACTTCGTAACGGAAGCCTGTGGTCGGGCGGTACGGCAATTCCTCTCGGACGCATTTGAGAAAGGCTTCGGCATCGGTAAACTCCTGTGTATCGCCATTGGCATAGGTAACGCGGCCCACCAGGGGCTTGTCCCGCGCCATGTTCTGCCGTTGGACAGCTAAATCGTAAGCGGTGAGGTAACCATTGTAATCTCCAGGGGACGGGTTGCAGCGCAGGCAGTAGCGGTAGCTCTCCGTTTCCACGATGTAGCCGTAGTTCTGTACATAGCCGCCGTCGATTTTCCCGCCGTGGTCATAGCAAAAACGCTCCATAGCGAAGCGGCTTTTCAGCACATCTTCACGGAGCTTACCAACGATCTGCTGCAACTCCGCTTTGAACGCGGGGCTGTTCAGTTCCTCCGGGCCACGGGGCCACCAGGTATGCCAGAACTCGTTTCCGTTGCGCCCGAAGTCCATGCGGACACAGCCGACAGCGCCAAGGCGCTTATTTTCTTCGGGGTGCTGGGCATAAAATAAGCCCGCCTCCTCCGGGCGGGCAGGTCGGATATGAAATTTCATGTTCTCTGCGGGATAGGGGAGCTGATGTGCTTCGCAGAACTCGCGGAGCGTCATGTCGCCTTCATCGAGAAAACCGAGCTCATCCCGCACATCCAGCCGCCCGGACTTAGGCATCGCCAGCTTTTCCGGCATCAGCACCGAGCCTGCGTGGTTGACCACAACATTTTCTTCCATGTAACACAGCTCGCCGGGATCATCGTCAGAGCCGCGAATGTCATAGCAGTACCAGCCCTTCGGCACGGTATCGCGGGCGATACGCCCGTTGGTGAACAGCGCGGGCTTATCAAATACTTCAATGTGCTGGAATTCCTCTGTTCTTGCGTTTACAGCCATTAGTCTTCCTTCCTTTCCTTTTTGGTAACGGCAAACATACTACACATCTGCTGCAAAGTCTACCGAAACATTTGCTGCCCCTGCCGCTGCTCCGGAAACGGCGGGTCCAAGCGGCGCAGCAAGCCGAACTCTGTTTTTGTCACGCAGTCGTTTTCCATGCAGTCCTGACCATATTTCTCAAAATCCATGTAGCCGTCCAGCTCATAGATGGCTTCATCATCCAGCCCCAGCGTTTCCTGCAATCGCTGCTGACCGTAACCGTAAGCACCCTCCGTGATGCGCTGGTAGTTGTCCAGATTTCGCAGCAGCTCACAGGCTCCGCGCAGCGTATCCGGCCGCTCGGCCTCCAGCACGGCGGCGTAGGTCAGGAGCATCCCGTCCTTTTGCCAGATGTCCTCCAAGGCTTCGGCAAAATCGTTGTAATCCTCCACGGCGGGGCAATCCGTATCACGGATCAGTTCCCCAATGTAAGGCACCTTGAAGCGAATATCACAGAGCATGGCATCCGCGAAAACATCAATATCAAGATAAGTCTTCACCGCATCGAGGTATTGCTCATCAGCGGGGAGGACAAGGGTGTAGTCTGGCTTTCCATTGACGCGCAGCGTCATGCGGAGCATTTCATCCCTGCTCTCATCCCGCCAAGGCTCTGCCGGCGAAAGGTAGCTGCGGTCGATTGCCATATCCGGTGTCAGCAAGCTGTGGGCGTTGGGGACAAAGGCACTGTACCGGGCATAGTTGTACCCCTGCGGGTCAACAAGGAAACCGTCCTTTCCCTCCGCATCGAGGATGAGCAGGCAGTGTCTGGTGTCACCATCGTGTCGGATGGCATTTTTGTTCTCTGCGATGAAATCATAGTCAGCCAGCAGTGCGCGGCTGAACTGCCGGAACCGCGGACTTGGCAGCTCGATGACCTTATCCACGACACAGGGGTCTGCCTCGCACCCGGTCTGCTTACACTTCAGTTCTGCTTGAATGATCATCGTGAAAGCCCTCCCAGCACCATGTGGTTGCTTTGACCACCGTTCATCACTTCTTCCATGCGAAAAAAGCCTTTGTAGGCAACATAGCCCCGGTCAGTGAACATTCCATCCTCCGCGTTCATGCGCTCCGTGCCATACTTTTCATAGTCATAAAAAGCGTCGAGATTTTCGTCATAGTCGAAATGACCGGACTGCTGGATCATGTACTTGCCGTACTCGGCGGGAGAGTGCGCGCCAGGGGCGAAGTCAAAGAGGTCGAGGTTTTCCGCAAGGTTTTTGATCTGTGCCGCGGACTTTGGCTCTGCCAGCGTGACCACGGCGCCCAGCTTTTCCATATCCGCTTTTGACAACCCATCCGTTGCCTCTGCCAGTTCATTGAGGTCGGAGAGGGTTTCGTACTCCATATCCAACAGGACATCCACCTCGTTGGGGAGTTGGCTGTCCTCCAGCCGCAGGCGGACATCGGCGGGATCTGTGATGCCCCCGCGAAGGAGGGCGCGGTCGATTTCCTCCTGCACCATGGGGAGGAACAGCCATGTGATGTGTTCTGTGTCCTCCGGCTCGGCTTTGGAGGTCACCGCAACGGTGATGGCATTCGGCTCATAGTAATAGCAGGGGAAGAACCGGCCATCGTAGACCTGCTCTAATTTCATACCGTTGTCGTAGACCACACCATAGGGCGTCACCGTGCCGCTGCCGCTTTCGATGAGCTGCCGTGCGGTTTCCTTGCCATCCAGTTTGTTCAGCTCATCCACACTTGCGCTGCCGCCGTGCAGGTTCATGTAATGGTCGCGGCCGATGGCGGCGAGGTCGGAAAAGTCAGTGATGACCGTGGCTTGCTGGCAGCAGAAGGTCAGGTTGATGAGATCCTTCAGTTCAAAAAGCTCCAGCTTGTGGGCCATGGCCTGAAACTGCGCGGCCTCGCCGGTGTCGAAGCTTTCCAGCCGTTTGGCGAGGTAATTCAGCTCCTCCACGTTGACCGTGAGCATTTCCGTGCGCTTGAGCACAGAGAAAAAACTATCAACCGCCACCACCTTGCAGTCGGCCTTGACCGCATCGCCGATCTCCAACGCCTTCAGCAGTTCCATGCAGTATGTGTACTGGTCATGCGGAATGGGGAACGGGATGGTCGCCACACCGTATTCCGGGTGGTTGGGATTACTCAAAACTGCGCTCATCATGATCATTGTCCTCCTTTTTTTCGTTGATCTCGTTCATTCGGCTCCGCAGGCAGGTTCCGTCCGCGCCCCAGCAGAGAAAACCGTGGCGGGGATAGGGGCAGTCCTTGCACTCCGGGGAATGGCTGCAAACAGGCTCCGGCAGCGGCTCCTGCTGAAAGCCGGGGATATGCGGAAGAATGAGTTTGAAGTGGATCGTGCCATGAATTTCCATCATCTTTTCCTCCTAAAATAAAAAATGCCGGACATTTCTGTCCGGCCCGCGTGGATACCTATTTCATTGTCATGCCGCTCTGTTCCGGCGCGTCTCGCTGCCGCAGAGCATCCGTGGGCAGCAGTCCGCCGACCTGCTCCATCAACTCCGCCAGTTCCCGATCCCGTCCAAATGAAAGGCTTTCGTCCTGCTCGCGGACGAACGCCAGCGCGCGGTAGATCTCCGCAAGCTGCTCCGGCTCAAAAAGGGCGTCTTTTTGAACAAGCCCGCCGCGCACGGTGAAGTCGCGTTTGGCGGCGTCATAGTCATCCTGGAAATAATGTCCGTGATGGACGCCTTTGCGGTCGAAGTCCCACTCCCAAGTCACGAATTGGACGCCGCGTTCGGTGGGGTGGCCCGCCAGCACTGCGTCACCGAAGTCCGCGAGGATACGGTAGTCACCGGTGAGATCGGTCGCCTTGAGCTGAGGTGCGTATTCCAGAATCGCCATGTATTCCAAAGTCATTTTAGCGGTGTCGATCACCACCTGCAAAGCGTCCTGCGCTCGGATACTGTCCACGTTCTCCTGGCGGTACAGCACGCTGCCCTTGCCGGTGATGCGGCAGAGGCGCCCTTTTTCCCAGCAGACGGGCAGGTGGTGATCCTCGATCGGTTCTACCGTAAAACCGTTCTGCCGCAGCCGAATGGCGGTTTCTTCAAGGAAACGGAGCTGTGCGGGTTCGTTCTGATCGTTCATTGTGAAGTCCTCCTCGTAAGCAAAAAAATAGGCCGGAACATCCTAAAAATGCTCCGGCCGGTTGATATATTAAGTTGTGAAATGAAAAAGGGCGCCTATTTGATGGCTTCGACGAAACCAACAAACAGACACCTGAAAGATCGTATGAAATTTTGAGGAAAAATCGCTCTATTCTGCGCCCGCAAAAAGGGCGCTTCTCAGGATTTTACCTTTGAATCTGTGAAAGGGGGAGTTCGAATCTCCCCAGTTACCAAAATAACGCGAAAATATCTTTTTTTCTGAGTGCGGAATTTGAAAGAAAAAAAGGTGGCAACCCTTTGGTATTCTAAGCGTTGCGCTTAAAATATCCGAATTGTTGCCACCTTATGGTACGCCCGACTGGATTCGAACCAGCGGCCTTTAGAGTCGGAGTTATCAGGCCGTCAAGTTGGAAAGCCTTGCGGCGCAAGGGATTGGTTGAGATTACACAAATTTCCGCCATTTTGAAGAAAAACCTCGGAAGCCTTGCAGGGCAGGGCTTCCGAGATTTTTCGCGGTAGTAGTCAAATAGCAGTCTGAGCACTTCACAGGTCATGCATCTCAGATGCAGCGGCTCCCGTTTTCAGCACACACAAACCGCATACTTCACACGATTCCCGTACTGTGTCGATTTGAGCAGTCCCAGTTTTTCAAACTTCAACACAAAGCTGCGGATCGTCGCGTAAGCGGCGTTCCCGAAGTCCTTTTCCAACTGCTTGGTGG
>NZ_JBMGPW010000015.1:0-19420 GCF_049060325.1 Vescimonas sanitatis
ACCGGAGGTATCGGGGACCTGCTTAACAGTTACGAGAATTTTCATTTTCCTTTTACCTCCTACCTTACTTCACGCCCAGATTGCTGGCGATGACCATGCGCTGGACCTCGCTGGTGCCCTCGTAGATCTCGGTGATCTTGGCATCACGCATCATACGCTCTACCGGGTAATCCTTGGTGTAGCCATAGCCGCCGAAGAGCTGCACCACCTTGGTGGTGGTCTTCATGGCGTGCTCGGAGGTGAACAGCTTGGCCATAGCCGCCTGCTTGGTGTAGCGCTTGCCCTCGCCCTTGGCGATAGCGGCCTGATAGGTCAGCAGCCGCCCCGCCTCGCAGCCCAGCTCCATGTCAGCCAGCGTGAACTGGGTGTTCTGGAACTTGCTGATGGGCTTGCCGAACTGGACGCGCCCCTTGGTGTAGTTGATGGCCTCGGCCAGCGCGCCCTCGGCGATGCCCAGGGACTGGGCGGCGATGCCGATACGGCCGCCGTCCAAGGTCGCCATGGCGATGGAGAAACCCTTGCCCTCTACGCCCAGCAGATTCTCCTTGGGAACGATGCAGTCCTGGAACACGATCTCGGCGGTGGGGCTGCCGTGGAGTCCCAGCTTTTCCTCGTGCTTGCCCACGGAGAAGCCGGGGAAGCCGCTCTCCACAATGAAGGCGGAGATCCCCTTGGTGCCCTTGCTCTTGTCGGTCATGGCGAACACCACGAACACGTCGGCCACATAGCCGTTGGTGATGAATATCTTGCTGCCGTTCATCACATAGTGGTCGCCCTCCAGCTTCGCCTCCGTCTGTCCCTTGGAGGCGTCGGAGCCGGCGTTGGGCTCCGTCAGGGCGAACGCGCCCACATGGTGCCCGGTGGTCAGCATGGGCAGGTACTTCGCCTTCTGCTCGGCGGTGCCGTAGGTCATAATGGGGTCGCAGCACAGACCATTGTGGGTCGCCACGATGTCACCGGTGGAGGCGCACTGCTTGCTCAGCTCCTCGATGCACAGGGCACTTGCCAGCGGGTCGGCACCTGCGCCGCCGTATTCCTTGGGCACGCACATACCCATGACGCCCAACTTGAACAGCTTCTCAATGTTGTCGCGGGGGTACTCGCAGGTGCGGTCGGTCTCCGCCGCAATGGGCTTGACTTCCTTTTCCGTAAACTCCGCCATCATCTTGCGGATCAGCTGATGCTCACGGCTCAAATTGAAATCCATAGTCGTTCTCCTATTTTATTCCTTAAAGTGTTCGGTCACAGGGGCATCCAGCTGCCGCTGGCGGTGGCCAGCAGCTTGCCGGTGGCGGCATCGGTCAGCTCCGCCCGCTGGCGGATGAGGCTGCGCCCCGCCTTGACGATGTAGACGGTGAGGTATACCTCCATGCCGTAGTCCACGCCCCGGTGGAAGGATACCGTCATATCCGTGGTGGTGGCTTCGTTGTCCCCGGCGGTGAAGTTCGCCACCACGCCGAAGGCGGTGTCGAACATCCCCGCGATGGCGCCGCCGTGGATGCCGCCCTTTTCGTTGATCTGCCACGTCTGGGTGGGAAATGCGTAAATGACGGTCTGGTTTTCGTAGTCGCAGGACACCAGACGCGCCCGCATTTTCTCGTCAAAGCCGCCGTCGTGCAGGTTCAGATAGTGCTCCGACTTCTCCTGCACCAGCTGGAGCCACGCTTGCTTTTTATCCATGACACGCCTTTACTCCTGTATCCCGGCGATATTCTTCGCCAGCTTCTTCTTGCCCTGAATGTTGCCCTGGCGGGCGATCATCACCCGCTGCGCCTGGGGCGAGCCTGCGCCGTGCATGGACTCCGTGCGGTAGCCCACGGCGGCCGCGCCCAGACACATATTCTCCAGGAACCGCATCACCCGCTGGCGATCCTCCGTGCTGACGCCCTCGTGGGTGGCGAAATACTTATTGCAGATCTCGCCGATGGTCTCTCCCTCGCGTCCCACCACCGTGGCGGACTTGAAGTCCGTCTCGCTGGGCATGGTGACCATCAGCCCGCCGGCGATGTCCTCCGCCAGACGCACGATCTCATAGGGGAACCGGGTGACGTTCTGCTTACAGACGTTCGCCAGCAGCAGGTCGATCTGGTAGTTGCCCGCCTTAGTGGGGCAGCCCTCGCAGGAGCAGGCGATGCCGCAGGAATACAGCGTCTCGTTGAGATGGGTCATCTCAATGAGCTTGTCCTTGATGTGGCTGGCCTTCTCCACGCCGTTGTACTCGGCAGCCAGTGCCGCCGCACCGATGACCACGTCGCCCACGCCCACCTTGCAGCCGCCGTAGCTCTGGCGGTGATAGCCGGCGAAACGCTCCACCATCATACCGGCGAACTCGTACTCGCCGTTGAGGAAGATGTACTCATTGGGGATAAACACGTGGTCGAGGACCACCAGTGCCTCCTGCCCGCCGAATTTGGCGTTGCCCACGTCGATGCAGCCGTCCTCCATTTTGCGGGTGTCACAGGACTGGCGGCCGTAGATCATGTACAGCCCCTCGGCGTCGGTGGGGCAGGCGAAGGACGCGGCATAGTCCTTATCCGCCTCGCCCATGGCGATGGTGGGCATGAAGATATGCCAGTGGCTGTTGATGGAGCCGGTCTGGTGGCATTTCGCGCCGCAGACCACAATGCCGTCGTCGCGGCGTTCCACCACGTGGACGTACATATCCGGGTCGGTCTGCTCATGGGGTGCCTTGGAGCGGTCGCCCTTGGGGTCGGTCATGGCACCGTCCACGGTCAGATCGTTGTCCTGCACGTAGACAAGGAATTTCTTGAAGTTCTCGTGATAGCTCGTGCCGCACTTCTCGTCGATCTCGTAGGTGGTGGAGTATACGGCGTTGAAGGCGTCCATGCCCACGCAGCGTTGGAAGCAGGAGGCGGTCTTTTGCCCCAGCAGACGCTGCATTTTCACCTTCTTCACCAGATCGTCGGCGGACTGGTGGAGGTGGGTGAAGCGGTTGATCTTGTGGCCGGTCAGGCTGGAGGTGGCGGTCATCAGATCCTCGTACCGAGGATCCTGCGCCAGCGCGTAGGTCATGGCCACGCAGTTGATGGAGGGACGGATCATGGGGTGATCCACCCAGTTGTCGAGCTTTTCGCCGAACATATACACGCGGGTGTTCAGCTTACGCAGAGAGTCGATGTACTCTTTCGCGGTCATCAGTGCCATTGTCGATTCCTCCTTGTACTCAATATCAAGGTGCCTCTGCCTATGTTCTTCAATCACAACAGGACGGAGAACACAGGCATAAGGCGTAATGAGGCTTTGTGTTAAAATTCCAGGTAATGGGGCGGCATACCAGGGCACACGTCAGTGGTCAGACTGTGAGATGCCATGGGGTAACGCAGTCCCGCTTTCCACATAGCCTCCATGCCCTCGATGGCACGCACCAGATCGTCCGGCTTAAAGGTAACGCGCAGCTCCCACTCACCCGCCGCGCCAAACTTGCGGTCAGCAAAGGACGGAATTCCTAGACCGGGCTTCCCGGTTAGGAATGTATGGCACCAGGAGTCGGCACAGGTAGACTCGCCCACGAAGGTAAAGTGCAGTTTTTCATATCCCATATACTGCCATCCGGCGTAGAGCATGAAGGCCTGGGCTGAACTTGTATACAGTACGCATACATCAGGATCATTGATCTTACCTGCGTCCACAGGCGAGCACACCAGCGCATAATAACCGCTGGGGATACACTCCAGTGCAAGGTTGTGCGCTTTGGAGGATTCCAGTTCTTTGAACCACACCTTATTAAACATCTCTCCGCTGTACCACTTTTCATCTCGCTCAAAGAGTCCATTAATGCCGCGGCAATAATTCGCGTGGACGTTCTCGAACTTGCAGGCAGTTGTCCAGCCAAACTGGTGCGCCTGCCCTAAAACTACACAGGGGGGGTAATGCTTTTCATGTACACGTACCTTGGGGATCGACTTGAACTCTTCTTCCGTCTTGACCCACTTCATGCCAACAGGTGCCGTACCGTAACGGATCATTTTATTCAAACGGGCAATAATGTCGTTCCAATTATACTCTGCCATGTGAATCTTCCTTTCTTGTCTTAAAATGTAAGTTTTTCTTATTGTTCAGTTCAACACCTCACGGGGAAACTTCTGGCAGAAGAATTTTTCCCATGCCTCGATCAGCTCCTCGCGGAAATTGGGATGTGCGATATGGATCAGCGTTTGGGCCCGTTCGCGGATGCACTTTCCGCGCAAGGCGGCCACGCCGTATTCCGTTACCACATAGTCGATGTCCGTACGCGGAAGCGTTACGGGAGTACCTTCCCCCAAGAAGGGAACGATTTTGGATTTCTTACCGCCCTGCGCGGTGGACTGCAGCACGATCAGAGATTTTCCTCCGGGAGAGCGGGTGGCGCCGCGAACAAAATCCGTCTGTCCGCCGGTGCCGCTGATCTGCAGCTTACCGACGCTTTCAGAGGCTGCCTGCCCGTAAAAATCGATCTCCACGCAGGAGTTTATCGAAATCATCTTGTTGTTTTGGGCAATGATGGCGGCATCGTTCACATACGCACCGTCCATCAGCATAAAGGAGGGGTTGTCGTTGATGAAATCATACAGCTTTCGTGTTCCCATAGCGAAGGCAGCCACGGTTTTCCCACGGTGAAGTGTTTTTTTCCGGTTGTTGACCACACCAGCTTCAATCAGCTCCATCACACCATCGGAGATCATTTCGGAGTGGATGCCCAGATCATTTTTTTCCTGCAGGAATTTGCAAATCGCGTCCGGCAGACTGCCGATACCCAGCTGCAGGGTCGATCCGTCTTCTATCAGATCTGCGCAATTTTTGCCCAGCGCCATTTCCACATCAGAGATCACAGGACGCGGGATCTCGATCAGTGGGTCATTGCACGGGACAAAATATTGCACCTGACTAACGTGCACAAAGGTTTCGCCATGGACGCGGGGCATATTGGGGTTGACCTGCATAATGCGGATCGCAGCGCTGTCAAAGCCTGCCCGCTCGTAAGTCAGGTCGATGCCCAGTGAACAGTAGCCATGGGCGTCAGGCGGAGACATTTGTCCCACAAACACATCTACCTTGGGGAGCCGATTCATCAGAATATCGGCTACCTGGCTGAGACAACAGGGGGTCACGTCAATAAAGCCTTCGGAGATGCCCTGTTTGGTTTTTCCACCGCTGGCAAAGAAGGAATTGTGGTGGAAATGGTCCTTGTATTCCGGCCGGCAATATTCCAGACCGCCCACACCGATCATATGGATGATTTCTACATTCTGATAACGGTCAGCGTGTGCCAAAAGGGTGCGGATAATATGCGTCGGCTCTACTGCAGCATGGGAGAACACGACGGTATCACCACTGTGGATATAGGTGATGGCTTCCTCAGCGGTAACCGTGTTTTCTTGATAATGCTTATTCCAGTTAGTCATGGTATGCTTCTCCTTGTTCTTACAGAAGGATTGTTAGCGTAGCTTAGCTGATATGACAGGGCGCGGTATAAACGGGATACCGCGCCCTACCTCATGAGGAGTGAAGTCGTTCTTTGCCGAAGGATGGATCAGTCTTCCAGTGTTTTGAAGGCATCCGCCGCCAGCTTCTCATCCATGGGCGGGAAAACATACATGCCGATCACACAGAACAGAATGCTGACAACACCGCCGATGCTGCAGCACAGATATACCGAGCCGATGATCTTGGCGAAATACAGGATCAGGAAGGATGCGCAGCCCAAAACAGAACCCAGTGCAGCTGCCTTGGCAGAGGGGCGCTTGCTGAAAATGCCGATGACCACAGGGCCGGCCACCGCCGACATGATAGGTCCGGCAGCACCCCAGAGCATGGCAGTAAGGTTGGCGGGCTTATTAAATGCAATGGGTACCGCGATCAGACCAATAACAAAGGTCGAATACTTCAGGATATTCATCGTCGTCTTTTCGACCTTGGCATCGTCAATCTGAATACCCTTGGCGCGGCGGGCGGGAACAATCGTATTCTTATACAGTGTACAGCCGAGGATAGACGACACGTACAGCAGCACACCGTCCACGGTGGACATCATGGCCGCCATAATAACCACCAGGAACACCGCCGCAATGAACTTGGGGAAAACGAGGCTGACATAATAAGGAACAGCGCCATCCATGCCGGTGATCACATCGCCGATGCCTTCGGGAACCAGAACGCGAGTATAGGAGCCCACAAAGACTACGGAGCACATCAGGAACATCAGCAACGGTGCCAGCCAGCAGAAGGTCTTGACATCCTTGTCATTTTTAAGGTAAGTGGCCTTGTTGATAAGCTGCGGGTTCAGCGCCCACCAAAGGTGTGCCACAAACAGGCCGACCACGTATATCGGTGTGGGATAACCTGCATTGTTGGGGTTGAGACCCATGGCAAGGTTGGGATCGATCTCGGCCAGACGGGCAGGAACCTCCGTAATCACGTTGCCGAAGATGAAGATGCCGGAAACTGCCAGAATGACGCCCAGCACAGTCATCATCAGACCCTGGGCAATATTGGTGTAGATATGCGCATAGGAACCGCCCATGCAGATGTAGATGATAATAACAATGGCGGAGATCAGAACACCCATCTTATAGGAGATGGAGGGGATCATCTGGTTAATGATAATGCCTGCGCCCACCAGCTGGGAAGCGATAAACGCCACCTGTGCCAGTGAAACGATGGCCAGCCACACGCGAAGGCCCTGACTGTGATAGCGGTCAGCGATCCAGTCGGCCACTGTGGCGGATTGTTTCATGGAATTCATGCGGCGATAACGTCTGACGATGATCGCCATGATAATGCCGGCGCTGGTCCACTGGGAAGCCCAGAACCAGAAGTTCGTCAAGCCATAGGCGAAGCCCTGGCCGGCGACACCCAAGAAGGTGCCCGCGCTGGCAAATGTTGCTGCGAAGGTAATCGAAACATTAAACACGCTGACGTCACCGTTGGACGTTGCGTAACTGGTGGAGTCCGTAGCCCGCTTGCTGCCCAGATAGCCCAGAATGAGCATGGCAACAATATAAATGACCATCAGTACAATAAAGATATTCATGGTTGCTCTCCTTTTTCTTTCTCATTGTCTCTCACTTCTTCTTGTTGGGCAGCATGATATTGATAACAGCAATCAACACAACCCACGCGCACGCCTCAAAAATCAACCAATGCTCCAAAAAATTCATTGATGTCACCTCCTTCTATAGGTTTCACCCTGTATAGTAGCAAAAAGCGCGCCAATTACCGCCTATAGGCAATGATTGGACGCGCTTTTCCAGTTTTTCTGCATTTTAGCCAGAAATAAGCACCACGTTTTAGTTAAAATGTTGACAAATGTTTTTCTTTTAGGAGTGGATAATTTGCTTTACTTTCCAATTGCTGCGGAAAAGCATCTCGTCTTCAATCGGAACGTGCCATTTTTGGTGCGATGTGCGGCAATAATGGCACAATTATAGATGAAGCTTTTCTTCCGCCTGTTTTAGCCGCCGTGCAAACGTTGATGAAGACATCTGTAGCCTTGCGGCGGCCTTGCGAATACTCCCCTCTTCCTGCAAGGCATTCGTAAGATACTGATACTCAATATCCAGCAGGATGTCATCCAGGGGCCGCTCACCGTCGGCACAGGGTACGATATGCCCTTGCAGCAGGCACGAGAAGCTGTCTCGCGTCAGCCGGTCACCTTCGCTCATAACCACGGCTTCCTCCAGGCAATTCTTTAGTTCCCGCACATTGCCGGGAAAAGAATAGCTCTTCAGCACCTGAAAAGCGTCCGGCGTCAGTGTCTTATGAAAGCCGTATTTATTGTTCAGCTCTGTAATGAAATGCTGAATCAAAGGGAAAATATCATTTCTTCGCTCCCGTAGCGGCGGAATCTCCAACGAGACAACGCTGAGCCGGTAAAATAGATCTTCCCGAAATGTCTGTTCACGGATCATCTGCTTCAAATCACGGTTTGTGGCGGAAATGACGCGGACATTAATTTTTATTGGCGTTGTGCCACCCACGCGCAAAAGCTCCTGTTCCTGTAACACTCGCAGAAGCTTTGCCTGCATCAGCAGCGGCAACTCGCCAATCTCATCCAGAAATATCGTGCCGTTGTCCGCAACCTCAAACAATCCTCGTTTACCAGAGCTGCTGGCACCTGTGAATGCGCCTTTTTCATAACCAAATAGCTCACTCTCAATAAGGCTGGCGGATATGGCCGCACAATTCACTCGGATAAAGGGTCGGCTGTTCCGACTGCTCATGCGGTGGATATATTTTGCATACTCTTCCTTGCCAACGCCTGTTTCACCAGTGATCAGGACGCTGGTATCCACCTTTGCCACCTTGTTAGCGCGGTAAATAAGATTCAGCGTTTCAGGGTCGTTGGCAATAATTTCCGCCTGCGGCAGCAGCTCCTCCTGCATCCGCTTGATCTGATCACGATAGGTGGCGGCGACTTTTTGTGATTCCTCCAATTGTGCGCGCATCCGCTCGATCTCACAGAAGTCGCGGTTGTTGCTGACCACCATGGTCAATACGCCGTCTGTGAACACAGGCGTGCTGGTGGTATACGAAGTGCGGCCACTGCGGAGCAGATGCTGCTCTTTGGTGGCGCGCTGTTTTGTTTCCAGCGTCGCAAGGGTAGATGAATCTGAGATGACGGTGGATACCAGGTCGCGAATGTTGCGCCCCAGCACATCTTCGCGGTTGGTCTGGCTCAGCTGTTCCCAGGCACGATTGACCTTGATGATATCGCCGTTGCCGTTGGTTGCAAATAAGGTGTCAGCAGAGTTTTCAATGATCGCGTTGAGTTGCTGGTTGATGGTACGCTCCCGTTTCAATGCTGCCAGCAGCTCATCCTGATCGGGCAAAGGCCGTTCCGCTGTGAGAAAATCGTTCTGGTCGCAGATGGTGCAGCACTCATCCTTCGCCATAGGACACTTTTTGCATCGCATAGACGGAGCCTCCTGTCGCTTTGTCTTCTTTTTAACAGTATCATACTCTTTTACAGATTTCCAGCGTGTTTTTTTATTTTTGAAAAAATTTCCTATTTTCCTTTGAGCGGACCCTGCTTTGCCATAAAAACGCACGGCGCTCCAAAACGGTGGGCGCCGTGCAATTCTCTGCTGCTGCCTTATTTGTGAAGCCGCTGTGTGGATGGTGGTATCTGAAGCTGTGTGCGGTATTTTGCAACGGTGCGGCGCGAGATACAAATCCCCTCCGCCGTCAGCGCGGCTGCCAGCGCTTCATCGGAGATGGGCTGCCCAGGCGGTTCTTCGGCGATAAGCCGCTGTATCCGCTGGTGGATGGTCACAGGGGACAAGGAGCCAAACGGTCCGTGTGCGGCAGGCTGCGTAAACAAACTGCGCAGCGGAATAATTTTTGTCCGGAACAAAACATATTTTTCCTGTATCGCCCGACTGACTGTGGACGGGTTTACACCAAGGGCTCCCGCAACGTCTTGTATCGTCATGGGCTGCAAGGACTCTCCGCAGAAAAAGTCGTACTGGCGCTGTATGATCTCGGTCAGCAGACGGGTCAGCGTTCTCTTGCGGTTTTGCAGGCAGTCGATCAGTTCCTCCGCCCGCCGAAGCTTTTCTTTTAAGTATTCCGCCGCTGCCGCATCCTCTGTTTGCTGCAGCATAGCGCGGTATTGTTTGTCCATCGAAACACAAGGCATTGCCTGATGGTTGAGCTCCAGTGTGATGTTTCCGTCCTGAACCGTGATCACTGCGTCCGGCAAAATACAGCCGCCGCTTTCCCCAGTACCATAGCCCTGCGCTGGGATCGGGTTCAGTGCGGTGATGGCGGCAACAGCCTCCATCAGCGTTTTTTTGTCCACGCCCAGCCGTCTGGCCAGTTCTGGATAACGTCGCGCTGCCAGCAGTTCCAGACCGTTTTGTGCCACACCCAGCGTTACGGCATTGAAATTCTGTCCCTGTGCCAACTGCAAAACGAGACATTCGGACAGAGTGCGTGCGCCGACTCCGGTCGGCTCCAGCATTTGCACCGCGAACAGTGCCTGCTCCAGCAGTGAAACGGGAACCGCGAGTTCCTCCGCCAGCACCTCCAACGGGCAATCCAGATACCCGCGGCTGTCAAGGCAGTCGATCAAATAGCTACCCAGGCGGCGTGTCTGAGGATCCACCCATTTTGATTGCCCCAGCTGTTCGTGCAGATGCTCCTGCAAACTTTGGCCATGACTGTAGTCCTGCGGGGCAAAGGGGACCTGCATGGAGTGAGCGCCGCGGCAAAAAGGCACAGCATCTTCTACAGCTAACGTCACGGCATCTTTATCGCCAGCGGCTGTATCCGACAATAAATCAATGGACGACATGTCCACATCCAGCATGGGATTCTCCATCGCCTCGTCCTGCACATGAAGGAACAGATCATAAGCGGACATCTGCAGGCATTGCAGGGAATGCCGCATGACAGGTGCCAATACGGCTTGCTGCTTCTGCGACTGCTCAAAGCGCATATCGACACCTCCACCTTAATCACTGTTATCGCTACTCACTCGCATTATAACAAACCGGCTTTTGAAATGCAAGCGCAACAAAACACAGCCGTGTCAGGTGCCGCAGCATCGGGCAGAGAGAACCAATGTCTTCGATCTGACCGCAGATTAGTAGTCAAATAGTAGTCTGCGCGCCTCGCGGGTCATGTAATCGGATGCAGCGGCTCCCATTTTCAGCATACACGAACCGCATACTTCACGCGATTCCCGTGCTGTGTCGATTTGAGCAACCCCAGCTTTTCAAGCTTCTTCTTTTCTGCCGCATAATTAAATCCCATATATGGTTCCTCCGTATTCTGAAATTTGGTTGGCTGCAAATCTTAGAAACGGGTGGCGGGCCGCGGCAGCAGGGCATCCTATTTGCGTTTTTGTTCTGAGCGTAGCTTTTGTTAAGAACTAATGCGTCATACTTGAGATATGCTCCGCTATCTGCGTTTGGAAGGTGATTTAAAACCCAATGTCTACTTCCAACCCGCAGGATGGCTGTCTCATATTGACGCGCTCAAAATGAGCGGTGTTCTTACACACAGAGAGTGCATAAGACCTCCTTTCCGGACGGAAAGGAGATCCCTGTTGTAAGCATGACAAGTCTCCCGCCAATCCAGCCGTTTTTTTATATGGCCGGATTACCGGAACATATGGCACCATTAGTTCCAAAATATAACTACGAATACGACATTCTCTGTTTCGGCGTCTCCCGATAGAATATAGCTGGAGGTGAACTGAGAGTGTTCGAAAAAGATGAAGCAAAAATAACGGACAAGATGGGCCTGATCTTAAAAGGAATCCGGTTGCAGAAAGGTTTTTCCCGTGAAATCATCGCAGAACGCGCCAAAATTGGCGTGCGGCACTTGGCGGCAATCGAAAATGAACAACGTGCGCCAAGTATCGAGGTGTTCTGTCGGATCGTGCGGGCTTTGGGAATCTCCGCTGACCGAGTGGTTTATCCAGAAGATGAGGTAGAAGAATCAGAAGAGGTTCAGCTTGTCCGGCTTATTCGCGCCTGCGATGTGCGAGATCGCGCCGCGATTAAAGCCATGGTGGAGGCTCTGCTGTACAGCAGAGAGGAGACTTCTCGGGCAGGTGAGACGAATGCCTGTGCTGTCTGATTGGTCAATTTACAAAAAATGAAGCAGCGGCAGGATGTATGATCCGACCGCTGCTTCGCTGCATTCATAGGGACACAGCGGAGGGCGCAAAGGACGATATTGTTGACCTTCCTTTGCACGATCCGCTGCCTTCTG
This sequence comes from Vescimonas sanitatis, assembly GCF_049060325.1. NCBI lineage: Bacteria > Bacillati > Bacillota > Clostridia > Eubacteriales > Oscillospiraceae > Vescimonas > Vescimonas sanitatis. The sequence goes on from NZ_JBMGPW010000015.1 coordinate 11,722, forward strand.
CAGAGACATACCGGCAAACAAACGAACAGGTGGCTCCTCTTTTCCTGATCACACTGCGTCCTGTGCATCATGCGCTTTTGATGGACTTCTTGAACAGAGTTCCTCGACTAATCAATGAAATATGTGAGGAGGATTCATTCTGTTAAGGAGAGGCCGAGTGCTCTGTCAAGCGGTGATCGCGCTGCCGCCGCACAGGATCGTTTTACCGGTTCGGTGTATGGATCGCTCTTTTCTCTACATTCAGCGCGGCCTCCCGCAGCGTTTCGGTGACGGTGGGATGACTATGAATGGTAGAGATCAGTTCATCCACCGTGGCCTCCAACCGGATGGCCAGCGCGCCCTCGGAAATGAGGTCTGTGGCTCGTGGTCCTATGATATGCATACCCAGAATTTCGCCGTATTTCGCTCCGGCGATGAGCTTTACCAGACCCTCTCCGCCATTGAGGATCAGTGCCTTTCCGTTGGCACTCATGGGGAACTTACCCACCTTGTATGCGATGCCCTTGGCCTTGCACTGCTCCTCCGTGAGTCCCACAGAGGCAGCCTCCGGCTCAATATAGACGCAGGTGGGGTTGGTGGATTCATCACAGTGCACCTCATGGCCGCAGATGTTCTCTGCCGCCACCTCGCCCATGGCGGAGGCAGTGTGCGCCAGCTGGGCATAGCCCATGACACAGTCGCCGATGGCATACACGCCGGGGACGCTAGTCTCCATCTTGTCATTGACCTTGATGCGACCGCGGTCGTTGTCGAGTTTACCGGCATCGAGGTCGAGCATGGCGGTATTGGCTTTGCGGCCGATGGCCACCAGCACCTTCTCCGCCTCAAAGCTGACAGTTTCACCAGCCTTGTTTTTGCAGATGACCTTGGCACCCACAGAGCTACTTTCCACCGCCTGCACCGGGCATTCCAGATGGAACTCCATACCCATCTTCTTCATGTGCTCTACGCCGATTTTGGTGAGGTCGCCGTCCAGCATGGGCAGCATGTGATCCATGGCCTCCACCACGGTGATCTTGGTACCGAAGGCGGCATAGGCGCAGGCCAGCTCAAGGCCGATGACGCCGCCGCCGATGACCACCATGGACTTCGGCAGAACCTTGAGACTCAATGCGCCGGTGGAGTCGATGCAGTTGGGGTTTTCCTTCAGGCCGGGGATGGGAGGCGTGGAGTTGACGGAGCCGGCGGAGATAATAATGGCATCCGCTGTCATTTCCTCGTGGGAGCCGTCCGCCTTTTTGACGCTCAGCTTTTTGGGAGCGGTAAAAGCGGCCTTTCCATCGATGACGGTGACCTTGTTCATTTTCAGCAGGCTTCTGACACCGCCCGTGAGCTTTTTGGAGATGTCGTTCTTATGGGCGATGACTTGGGGGAAATCCACCTCCACGCCGGTGACCTTCACGCCGATGTCCTTGCCCTGATTTTTGATGTCCTCCACCAGCTCGGCACTATGGAGCAGGCACTTGGTTGGGATGCAGCCGATATTCAGGCAGGTGCCGCCCAAATGCTCTTTCTCAATGAGCGTGACCATCCTTCAGCTCGAAAAGCTCCAGCTTGTGTGCCATTGCCTGAAACTGTGCGGCCTCGCCGGTGTCGAAGCTGTCCAGCCGTTTGGCGAGGTAATTCAGCTCCTCCACATTGACCGTGAGCATCTCCGTGCGCTTGAGGACAGTATAGAAGCTGTCGATCTTTTCCACCTTGCAGTCCGCCTTGACCGCGTCGCCGATCTCCAACGCCGCCAGCAGCTCCAGGCAGCGCGCGTACTGGTCGTTGGGGATAGGGAACGGGATGGTCGCCACACCATATTCCGGGTGGCTGGGATTACTGAGAACCGCTTGAATCATATTTGCTTCTCCTTTCTATTTCTTCCATATCTGTGCGCAGACAGCCTCCACCCCGGTGCCAACAGACAATACCGTGGGCGGGATACGGGCATCCACGGCATCTTTCGTTCTCGGTGCAAAACACCAGCTCCGGCGGCATCGGCACAAATGCCGTGCAGGTGCGTTTGTCTACGCTGCGTCTGATCCCATCGCTCATATGTTCCTCCTTTCGGGTCACGCCCGATTATTTGTCCTGAAAATGCAAAAGAGCGCTGGTTCGATGGTTCTACGAAACCAACAAACCGACGCTCTAAACTTTGTGAAACTTTTTATGAAAAAAGCCCCCTTTTGCGTGGGACTTCCTCGTACAAAAGGGGGCTTCATCCGATTATTTCGCCAGAAAACAGGAAAAGAGAGGTTCAAATCACGTTGAACCCCTCTCAGACGGCGCTGACATCCATGCTTGAAACCGTTGAAAATGGGGTGTGAAAAAACCGGAAAGGCTTGATGCCACGCGGTTTTCACCACAGAGTCGGAGTTATCAGGCCGTCAAGCCGGAAAGCCCTGCGGCGCAAGGGCTTGGTTGAGATTGCACAAATTTCCGCCATTTTGAAGAAAAGCCACAGAATCCTTGTGGGGCAGGGCTTCCGAGATTTTTCGCGGTAGTAGTCAAATAGCAGTCTGGTCAACAAAGAATTGACATGTTCATGTCGGCTATATGGCTCCGTTTACTTTCGGTACTCAATCGGATTATCCTCAGTTTCGTGAATCTTTCGGGCATATTCCAGGAGCTCCGCTTCAAAGGTACGGCATATTTCCAAATCCTGCGTACTGCTTCTCAAGCTGCGCAGCAGGTAGACGCACCACGGCTCCGGCTGCTCCTCCAGCGTGTAGATCTGCAGCGGCATCAGCCGCGCCAGCTCATAGGCGGAGCTGACGGGAATCAGCGCCCAGTAATCTCCATGCTGGAGAAAAGACCGTACGCCGGACGCGGTATTGATCTGCACATGACATCGGTTATCACTGCCGAACCACTTCTTTCTCCACAGGATCAGACCGTTGAAATCGCCGCCGATAAAGCGGACCTCCCGCTCCGGATCCAACTCACTGGGGCTGATGGGATGCGGCGGCTTCGGTGACTCCGCACGGCGGACGATACACAGGGGCTGCCGATCGATACACCGGACAGCCAAGCCTCCCTGTAGGGACTCATAGGACGCGAAACCGAAATCCGCCAGTTCCTTGGAGACCAGATCATACGTGTCTTTGGAGTCGCACACCTTTATCTGTATCTTCTTTTCCGGATGCCGTTCGGTGTATTGCCGCAAGAACTCGTCCAGCAGACGGTCGTAGGTGCTTCCGTTGGTGGCGATGCGAACGACAGAAAGCGCCTTTTCTTTTACCGCCTCCGTCTCCTCCAGTAGCAGCTTCCACCGCTCCGCCACCGAGATGAACTCCTCCCCCTGCCGCGTCAGCTCCACACTGCGCTGGCCCTTGGAGCGCAGCACCAGCTGGCAGCCCATCTCCTCCTCCAGTGCCTTCAGCCGGCTGCTGACCGCTGACTGGGACAGATACAGGTTTTCCGCCGTCTTTGAGATATTGCGGCAGCGCACCAATTCCAGAAAGATTGTGATATCCTTATGATCCATGGCAGACTCTCCTCCTGTGCGGTATGCTATCGATTTTATTATATCCGTAAAGTGCGTAAATGGCAATGCAAAAAGACCCGCTGTCGCGGGTCTTTTCGTTTTGTGCAAAGGAAAACATAATTGCTGTTATGCGTTGGCCGTCTCTTCCGGCTTCTCAAACCTGCGGCCGATTCCGGTAAGAATACTCAGCAGGAAGATAAGCATCAGTCCCCAGCAGTGGAAGTTATAGGGGATAATATCCAAGAAAGAGAAGTTGGGATCCACGCCATCGATGGCCAGCGCCACACCCAGAGACACCAGCGTGGGATTGCCGTGGGGCATCAGACCGGTAGCGCCGCAGGCCACGCCGTCCAGAATGTTGGCGCCGCGGCAGCGGTCGATGTGGAATGCCTTGGTGATGCGGCGCACCAGAGAGCCGAAGAACACGATGGCGATGCCGCTGCCGCCGGTGACGACGGAGCCGAGAGCGGCCGCCAGATAGCAGATCAGTTCACCGGAGCGGGGAGATTTGCAGTGCTTCATCAAGCTGACGGTCAGGCCATCGAAGGCGCCGCTGCTGTTGAGGATCTCCAGCAGCTGGAACAGCAGGGTCACATACAGCACCAGCGTCATCATGCCGGACATACCGGCCACGATGGGGCCGTCGTTGGCAAACATCTTCGCCGGTGCAATGGTGCCCAGTACCAGATTCAGCACAATACCGCTGAGGTTACAGAGGATCAGGGTGCCCATGAGATCCCAACCCTTACGCATAAGAATGACCATGAGCACAGGGAGTACCAGCAGGAACAGAGACTTGGCGGTGCTGCCGTCCAGCTCCAGATCAGCGGGGATATTGGCGTCCTGCGTCAGACCCACAACGGCAAAGAGTACCGCAGCAACAGCGCCGGAGATAGCGGCATAGGGAAAACGGGTACGAACCACCTGAGAGATGTCCGCCTCCTGTGTCAGGGCGGATGAGATAGTGGTGTCGGAAATAGGAGCCAGATTGTCGCCGAAGATGGCGCCGGAGATGATAGCGCCGCACATCAGGCCCATGTTGATGCCCAAACCGTGGGCCAGCGGTAACAGCACCGGCGCGACAGCGGCCACCGAACCGGTGGAGGTGCCGCAGGAGGTGGAGATGAGCACGCAGGTCAGGAATGCGATCATGGGTATCCATCCGGCATTCAGGCCCAGGCGGGTGATTCCCCAGATCAGGGCATCAATCAAACCGCTTTGCCGTAGGAGTTGCGCCAGCATACCGGCCATGATATAGGCCATGATGATGGTGCCCAACATAGGGTTCTGAAGTCCCTTCAGCGTGATCTTGCCGTAGTTTTTCTTATCCTTGGCCAACAGGAAGCCCAGTGCCAGAGCAAAGAAGGTAATACCTGTGAGGCGGGCCAATCCGCCGCCGCCGATGATGGTGCTGACAAGCATACCCACCAGCATGAACAGGACAGGCAGCCACACGCCGATCTTTCCGCCGTAGAATCCTGATTCTTTTTTCATAGGGGAAACCTCCATTTCTTTTGTTCTCCTCTCGTTTATTTGCAGGAGCCTCCACTCCTGATGGTCAGCTTTGCTGGAGCTTCAGCAGCGCGTCGGTGATCTTCTGCGCAGCCCGCTCCAGATCCTCGGTAGCGTTGGCAAAGGAGAAGCGCATGCAGCAGGCCATCTCCTCGCCGTAGGCGCTACCGGGCATGCCTACCACGCCCGCGTTCTCCAGCAGGTACTCACACATTTGGGTGGAGTCCATGCCGCCGATATCGAAGAATACCCATGCGTAGAAGGCCCCCTCCGGCTTCAGGCAGCGGACGCCGGGGATCTTGTTCAGCGCGCCGGTGAACATATCGCGGCGATAGGCGTAGGTCTTGCGCATCTGCTCGGTCTCATACTCGCAGCTAAATGCCTCTACGGCGCCCTTCTGCAAAAAACCGCTCATGCAGGACAGGCTGTGCTGATACAGCTTATAGGCCACGTCGTAAATCGCCTTGGGTGCCGCCAAATAGCCCATGCGCCAGCCGGTCATGGCTGCGCTCTTGGAAAAGCCGTTCATGGTGGCGACACGGTCATGGATAGAGGGATAGGCGCCCATGCTGATGCTCTTTGCCCCATCGTAGACCAACTTCTCATACACCTCGTCGCTGAGCATGTACACCTGCGGATGGCGCAGCATAAAGGCCTCCAGAATATCGGCCTCGTCCTTGTGAAGAATGCGTCCGGTGGGGTTGTTGGGGTAGTTGATGATGATAAGGCGGGTCTTGTCGGTGCAGGCGGCCTCCAGCGCCTCGGCGGTGATGTGATAATCCTGTTTGTAGTCCAGCTTTACCTTGACGGTCACACCGCCCGCCGCCTGAATGATCGGCTCATAGGATACCCATGAGGGATCCAATACCAGCACTTCGTCACCCTCGTTGAGAATTGCCTGTACCGCCAGATAGATGGCGTTCTTGCCGCCGGGCGTCACCAAGATGCAGTTGGCATCATAGTCCAAGCTATTCTCCTCCCGCAGCTTTTTCTGAATGGCCTGACGTAGCTCTGGCAGACCGGGGCCCACCACATAGTGGGTATATCCCTCCGTCAGGCTGCGAATGGCCGCCATGGAAATACGGTCAGGTGTGGCAAAGTCCGGCTCACCGCCCGCCAGGCCGATAACAGTGGGATCAGTTTTCTGCATCTCCTTGGCGCGTGCCATCAGCACCATGGAGGCAGAGGGCTTCATGCTTTCAATACGATGGTTCATGGTGATCTCCTCCTTCTTATTTCAGCTTCTGTGCCATGTCCCACAGCAGACTCTCAGAGGGCGCCTTGCGGTCAATGGCGGACACTTCGGCAATAAGCTTCAGCAGGGATACTCCCTCCTCCTGTGCCACCCTGCGGAACATGGGCAGGAACGAAGAATGACATCCGGTAAGCCCCAGCATCAGCTCCACAGGGTTCACGGCCACGCGGTAGTGATACGGCTCCATAGCGGGGATCAAGTCGTCCTCCAGATAGTGCAACAGACCGTACAGATCCACCTCCGACAGATAGCCCTCCTTCTTCAGGGTGGCGGCGGCCAGTTCAGTGGCGCAGTTACCGGCACTGCGGGCCATACCCAGCAGGCCGCAGTCGATCTCGTCGGCACCGGCTGCCACGGCAGCCAGCGCGTTGGCCTGAGACAGCCCCAGATTGCTGTGACCATGAAAGCCTACAGGAATCGTCACAGAGTCCTTCAGCGCCTTGACATATTCCGTGGTCTGGTCGGGAAACATGGTTCCGGCAGAGTCCATGATGGTAATGCGGTCTACACCGGCGTCCTGCAGGAGTTTTGCCTCCTTTGCCAGCTCCGCCGCCGGAAGAACGTAACCCTTCATCAGCGAGTAGCGACAGGTAAGTCCCGCTTCCTTTACAGCTGCCACCGCCTTGACAGAGCCTGCGCCGTCACCGGCATCAGCGCCCACCCGCAGGAAATACAGACCTGCGTCGGCAGCGCCGCGAACCAGTTCTTTATCCGCCAGCTTTGCCAGCATAAACATACCGATACGTCCACGAGACAGGTAGGGCTGCACCGCCTCGAAATACTCCTCGTCACTGGGTGCTTGCTTAGCATCCGCCTTGGCGTAAGCGCCAAGACCCTTGCAGTTGCCGCATTCAATATCCGGAATACCTGCCTCCAGCAGCGCACCGATGATGCTTTGGGTCAACGAAATAGGAAAACCATGACCCACCACATTGCCACCGTCGCGCAGGGTATTGTCAAAAAGCCTGACCATAACAATGCCTCCTCGTTTTTATCTGTTGTTGATAAATGCATGCATATTTTACTGATTTACTTATAGCATAATTTCAAATATATTAAAAGTTTTAATTTCCTGCAAATAATATCACGTATTTTGATATTATCCTTTGGATATGAGATAGTAGTCGGAGTTATCAAGCCGTCAAGCCGGAAAGCCCTGCAGGGCAAGGGTTTGGTTGGTGTTACACAAATTTCCGCCATTCTGAAGAAAAACCTCGGAAGCCTTACAGGGCAAGACTTCCGAGGTTTTTTGCGGTAGTAGTCAAATAGCAGTCTGAGCACTTCACAGGTCATGCGGCTCAGATGCAGCGGCTCCCGTTTTCAGCACACACAAACCGCATACTTCACACGATTCCCGTACTGTGTCGATTTGAGCAGTCCCAGTTTTTCAAACTTCAACACAAAGCTGCGGATCGTCGCGTAAGCGGCGTTCCCGAAGTCCTTTTCCAACTGCTTGGTGG
>NZ_JBMGPW010000016.1:0-13321 GCF_049060325.1 Vescimonas sanitatis
AGCATCTCAGTGGGAACAGGATGCTGAGTTGATTGAATGGCTGTCCTCGCTTGGCTAAAACTCCAAAATATTATGCACAGTGAAACAGAGTAAAATGCTCTGTTTCACTGCTTTTTATGGAGGTGCTATACATAATTGATTTCTGTTCATAACGTCATTTATGTGTTGAAGTGCATAAGGGACATTTTCCCAAATGCGACACCTGTGATGGTCACTGTTTTGACCCACTGCCATTTACCCGAAGTACCTTCTTTTGAAGACGCACACTTCTTGTCTGCGTCATCATAATAGGTATATATGAGGTGGTCATCCTTGTCAAATGTCCCGTCATCACTTGCAGAAATGGCAGACAGCTTAACACGGTTGATATTCGTCTCATCCGCCCAGCTGACGCTGCACAGGCCCAGCGCCATCACCAGCGCCAGTATCGTTGCCAACAATTTCTTCATGTCTCCTACCCCGTTATGTTTAGATTTCCGCAGATGCGCTCGTTTTAATCCTCATTAAAACGTAAAAGCAGAGGTACCTCTGCGGATAGCTTCATTATAGCAAGAATTTTCGGTTTGTCCAGAGCATTTTGTGAAAAAATCCCAATTTTATCATTCCCGGTAACGGCGCTTACGTTTGATTTGCAAAAATTGGAAATTCCTTCCCCGCGGGCAGCGTCGTTACCGCCTCGGCGGGAAGCGCGGGGAACAACTCCCCTATCCTCCCCGGCGCGGCGGCAAGCGTTTCCTTCTGCCCGTGAGTCAGCTTCGCCTTGATGGCGTATTCCAGCCGCGACGCTGTCACCTTGTCACCGCAGCGCCACAGCGCCGCCAAAGCCTCCGGCGGGTGTGCCCGGGTGTACTTGGCGCCCCTGCCGCTGCAATGCATGGCCATCCGCCGCGCCACGTCGTTGGTCATCCCCGTGTACAGGCTTCCGCCACGGCACCGCAGCATATAGACATAGTACGCTTCCATAGGCGGCTCCTTTCACGGTTTTCCCCTATCATACCCGATATTTCTTGCATTGGCAAGCGCTGTATGGTACAATTCCAATTTGGAAAGCGAGGGAGAGCTATGACCCTTTTTGATTACTATCTGCGCTATATGACCGAGGTATGGGAGGGCACGCGTCCTGCCCCGGAGGGAATCACCCTGCCGGAAGGCGGCGATGAGAACGCCCGCATACAGGCGCTGGGCCAGCAGCTGCAGGATATGGGCATGGCCGCCTTTGTCCGCGCCTGCGCCGCCCAGAACGGCACGGTGCTTCCGGAGGAGCTGTTCGCCGAAAGCGGCGACCTTGGCAGTTTTGAGTTGTTTCTTCAAAACGCGGATAAGGCACAGGAAGCCCTTGCCGCGGAGAAAAAGTCCGCGACCCCCGACCCCGATGCCAACAAGCACGCCTTTGAGGTGTTTCTGGACTGCATTGCCATGGACGACGGTCTTGTGCAGTATCTGATCGACGTGCTGAAGCGCATGGACCGCAAGGAGTTTTTCAAGCTCAGCCAGATCACCACCAAACTGGACCTGGACCCGGAGGAGTTCCTCTACTGGCTGGGCCGTCGGGAGATGTACGCCGACAAGGAGGAGCAGGGCTGTGCCGTCGCTATGGACCACGCCCTGCTGCGGCTGGCAGATGAGGGACGGCTGGACGTGGTGGCCGCCCTGCTCAGCGGCGACAGAAATACCTTCGAGACCTTTCGCTGCGAGGCACCGGAGCTTATGCACGCACCCATCGCCACCTTCGAGTGGTACGAGAAAAACTATCTGGATCGGGACTATCCCATCCGACTCATTATGCGCCTGAACGGCGTACAATTTCCCAACTGAGGTGAACTATGAACGAAGCATATAAGGCGCTGGGCGTCAGCGAAAACGTGCTGGCTTTCAGCGAAACGATCCTGTCCGACCTGAAGGACCGCTTTGCGACCATCGACGCCATCGCCGAGGCTAATCAGCTGAAGGTCATCGCCGCCATGCAGAAAAACCGCGTGGCCGCCAATCATTTTAACCTTTCCACCGGCTACGGCTACGACGACGAGGGACGCGACACGCTGGAGCGCGTCTACGCCGACTGCTTCGGCGCGGAGGCGGCGCTGGTTCGCCCGCAGATCACCTGTGGTACCCACGCGCTGGCGCTGGCGTTAGGCGCGAACCTGCTGCCGGGGGACGAACTTTTGAGTCCGGTGGGGGGGCCGTACGACACACTGGAAGAAGTCATCGGCATTCGGGAGTCGGTGGGCTCACTGAAGGAATACGGGGTAAGTTATCGTCAAGTCGATCTATTGCCGGACGGGTCGTTTGACACCGATAAAATTTGCACGGCAATAAACAAAAAAACAAAGCTCATCACGATACAGCGTTCAAAAGGCTACGCTACAAGACCCAGCTTCTCGGTGGCGCAGATCGGCGAGTTGATTGCGTTATGTAAACAATGCAAGCCGGACGTGATCTGTATGGTGGACAACTGCTACGGCGAGTTCACAGAGCTGATCGAGCCGGTGAACGTGGGCGCGGACCTGATGGTGGGCAGCCTTATCAAAAATCCCGGCGGCGGGCTGGCCCCCACCGGCGGCTATATCTGCGGCCGCGCCGACCTGATCGAGCGCTGCGCCCGGCGGCTCACCGCCCCCGGTCTTGGCCGGGAGGTGGGCGCAAATCTGGGGCTGCTGACCCAATTTTACCAGGGCTTTTTCCTGGCGCCGACGGTGGTGGCCTCTGCGGTGAAGGGTGCTGTATTCGCCGCAAATTGTTATGAAAAACTTGGTTTTCATGTCATTCCAGGCGCTTCTGAGGTGCGGCACGACATCATTCAGGCGGTAGAACTGGGCAGCCGGGAAGGCATGATCGCCTTCTGCAAGGGCATACAGGCCGCCGCGCCGGTGGACAGCTATGTCACCCCGGAGCCAGCCCCTATGCCGGGCTATGACAGCGACGTCATCATGGCCGCCGGTGCTTTTGTGCAGGGCAGCTCCATAGAATTGTCCGCCGACGGCCCCACACGGCCGCCCTACGCGGTGTATTTCCAGGGTGGGCTGACCTGGTACCACGCCAAGCTGGGCATCCTGATGAGCCTGCAGAAAATGCTGGAGGCCGGCCTGATCTCATTATAATTATGTAAACCATGGAGGAAATCGTATGTTTCTCCCCAACCATCCCTTTCGGCGGCGTCCGCCTCCTTTTTCTGTGCATTTTATGTTCGTTGTTTATACTTTTACTTTCTGAATAATGTACATTACCGTATAGCAGGTCTTGCTATACATGATAGAATAAGGAGTTTTTTATGTGGTTTTGGTTTTCTCTGATCGCACTGATCTGCTGGAGCGGCTCTGACCTGTTCAGCAAGATCGGCTGCCAGGACGCAGACGACAAATACAGCCATCTTAAAATGGTGATGGCAGTGGGCCTGGTGATGGGTCTGCACGCCGCCTATGAGATTTTTATCAACGGCACGGAGATCAACGGCAGCATCATCCTGACGTATCTGCCGGTGTCCCTGCTGTACATCAGCTCTATGACCATCGGCTACATCGGCCTGCGGTATATCGAGCTGTCCATCTCCTCCCCCATCTGCAATTCCAGCGGCGCACTGGTGGCGGTGCTGGCGCTGGCCACCGGCGGCCTGGGCGAGCTGGTGCCGGCGCAGCTGGCCGCCACAGCACTGGTATGCGTGGGCGTCATCGGTCTGGGCATCGTGGAGGCCCGGGAGGACGATGACCTGCGGGCTGCACGGCAGCAGGCCAGCAACCACCGCTACGCCAAATCGGCGCTGGCGCTGATCCTGCCTGTGATCTATTGCCTGCTGGACGCGCTGGGTACCTTCGCCGACAGCCGGGTGCTGGAAACGCTGAACGAGGACAGCGCCAACTGCGCCTATGAGCTGACGTTTCTGCTGGCGGGCATCGTATGCTTCGTGTATGTGGTGCTCATCAAAAAGAGCCGACTCGTCCCCAAGCGGGAGGGCCCCAAGTATGCGGGCGCCGTGTGCGAGACGGCGGGCCAGTTCGCGTACATCTACGCGCTGGCGGACACGGAGCACGTGGCCCTGGCCGCGCCCATCATCTCCGCCTACTGCGTGGCCTCGGTGCTGTGGAGCCGCATTTTCCTGAAGGAAAAGCTCAGCTGGAAGCACTACGCCATGATCGCACTGGTGGTGGCGGGTATTGTGATACTGGGCATCTACGATGCATAACAACAAGATATCCCCCGCCGGGTCCGGCGGGGGATTTTCTGCGCCTGCGGGCGCGGGAGGTGGAATTTCGCGCTTTCGAGCGCGAGTTACTTTTGTCTTTGGCGACAAAAGTAACCAAAAGCGCCACTTGAAACTACGTTTCAAGACTTCCTTGCGCGGGGCGGCAGGTGCGAATTTGACGGTGCTGATTTCGCGGAATTGGTACGGTGGGTGACATTGTCGGTTCAGGGGACTTCTTATACCTCTTGCGCCGCTACCGCTGACGCAGTGCGAAGGTAGGGGCTGGTGCGCTGGACAGTTTGGGCGATTATCAAATCGCGCCAAAGCCGCCCCGAGGGCGGCTTTGGCAGGTGGCGGCTGACGCCGCCAAGGTATTGGGGGTGCCGCCTGCGGGCGGGACGAAGGAGTTTTACGCCGCTGCGCGGCGACACCTCATCCGCCTCCTGCGGGGGCACCTGTCTCCCTGCGGGTCGGTCGGTTCGCGGATCTGACACGCCACCGGCGTGTCATTCAACACCGCGAACCCCTCAAGGGGAAGGCTTGAGGGTCAGAGGGAGATGGTCTGGCCCTGGCCGTTCTTCCGGGCGGCGTCCAGCAGGGCCGCGGCGGTGGAAATGTCCTGCAAGGCGATTCCGGTGGAGTCAAAGATGGTGATATCCTCCCCGCCGGTACGGCCCGGGGCGGCGCCGGAGATGACGCCGCCGATGTCGCAGAGGGTGCCGTCAAAGATGCCGTTCTTATAGGGGATCTCGCACTCGCCCACGGACAGGCACTGGGCTGCGTCGTCGCCGAACACCCTGGCCGCGGAAAACAGGGCGCTATCGATCTCCTGCTTGCCGGTCATATCCGCGCCCACGCAGCTGATGTGAGTACCGGGCCGCACCCATTCCGCCTTCAGGAACGGCTCCCGGGCGGGGGTGGCGGTGAGGATGACATCGCTCTGCTTCGCGGCAGTCTCCAGACTTGGCGCGGCGGTGATGGCGGCATGGCAGCCACCGCAGGCGGCCAACAGCTTCTCCACCTGGGGAACGATCGCCGTGCAGGCGGCGGCAGAGCGCTCGGGATGGTGGGGATTGGCCACATAGACCGTTTTCAGCTGCGGCAGGCAGTACAGCGCGGCGGCGATCAGGTAGGGGGCCAGCGCGCCGGTACCGGCCATCAGCAGTGTTTCGGCATCGGGGCGGGCCAGGTATTTAGCGCCGACAGCCCCGGCCGCGCCGGTGCGGAAATCGGTGATGGGGCCGGCGTTCAGCAGCGCCCTGGGCGCGCCGGTGTGTATATCGAACAGCAGCGAGGTGCCGTACAGGGCGGGCAGGTCTTTGGCGGGGTTATCGCCGAACCAGGACACCACCTTCATGCCGTAAAGCCCCAGGCCGTTCATATGGCCGGACTTGATATCCAGGTCCGCCGCACCGGGGGTGAACTCGTGGAACACCATGGGCCACAGGGCCGCACCGCCGGTGCTCTTTTCCAGATAGGCCTGCTCCACGGCCCGAACCGCCATGGGGATGGTCAGCAGCGACTGGATGGTCGCGCCGTTCAATACCGTCAATTCTGTCATGGTCTGTTCCTCCTTATTACAATTTGTCGGCAAAGGCGGCCAAGGCCGCCAGGCCGTCCTGCAGGGTCTGCTTGTCACAGGCGTAGCCGATACGCATACTGTGGGGCTGCTCGAAGCAGTCGCCGGGGGTGACGAACGCGCCGGTCTGGTGGTACATCTGCTTGCAGAAGTCGTAGGACGGCACATCGAAGTCGTAGTACACCAGGGCGGTGGTGCCGGCCTTGGGCTTGGTATAGTAGAAGTGGGGGTGCGCGGCCACCCAGGCGTCCAGCAGAGCCAGGTTCTCCCGGACGATGGTCTGGTTGCGCTTCAGCAGCACATCACCGTGGGCCAGGGCCAGGGCGGCCAGGGCGTCATCCAGCATACCGCAGCTGATGAGGTCATAGTCCCGGTGGGACAGGAACGCGGTCAGGGCGGCCTCGTCATGGGTGGCGATCCAGCCCATACGCAGCCCCGCCAGGGAGAAGACCTTGGACATACTGCTGACGGAGATGCCCTTTTCGTACAGGTCGGCGATGGAGGGGCTCCAGTCGTCGGTCTGGGTCAGGTGGCGGTAGACCTCGTCGCAGAGGACGTAGGCGCCCACGCCGCGGGCGATGGCGACGATCTGCTCCAGCAAGGCCGGGGACATCAGCGCGCCGGTGGGGTTATTGGGGTTGTTGATGCAGATCATCTTCGTGTCCGGCGTCACCAGCGCCTTCAGCTCGGACAGGTCGGGGAGGTAGTCGTTCTCCTGCTTCAGGTGCATGATGGCCACCTCCGCGCCGATGGACTCCGGAATGGAGTAGAGCTGCTGGTAGGTGGGCATAATGCTGACCACCCGGTCTCCGGCGGAGATGAGGGAGCAGAACACATGGTGGTTGGCGCCCGCCGCGCCGTGGGTGGGCACCACCTGATGGGGCTGCACAGTCTTGTAGAGCTTGCAGATGCCCTCGCGCAGGGCGTCGCTGCCCACGATGTCGCCGTAGGTCAGGCGCTTGGCGCAGAGGTCGGCCAGAAAGGCCTGCTTATCCACGCCGGTCAGGGCGAAGAGCTGGTCCGGGGAAACGGAGTCCACGCAGGTCTCCGCGATGTTGAAGCGAGCGCCCACTTCATATTCATTCATCCATTCTTCCACGGCAAAGGGCTTGATGTACATAGCGTTTTCTCCTTTTCTGGTAAAAAGTAAAGGCACCCAAGACCGGCGCTTATCCGACAAATGTCGGAATACCTACGCTCCGGTCCCGGATACCTTGATCCCCCCATCCGGTGACGGGGGAGGCCTTCTGTATTCAGCTTGGTTATAGTATAGCCCTGCGGCGGAAAAAGTCAATCGGCGATTTGCATAAATATACAGGTGTTCCGTGCATATTATGTGTAGTGCGGGGCGAAAAAAGGGACCGCTTTCGCGGTCCCTTTTGTTGGCTCGTAAGAGGTTCGGCTTAGAAGCAGCCCTGCTCCATCATCGCCTCGGCGACCTTCTTGAAGCCGGCGATGTTGGCACCGGCCACCAGGTCGTAGCCCAGGCCGTACTCGGCAGCGGCCTCGGCGGACACCTTGTGGATGTTCTCCATCATCTTGTGCAGCTGATGGTCAACTTCCTCGGCGGTCCAGACCAGACGCTCGGAGTTCTGGGCCATCTCCAGGGCGGAGACGCCCACGCCGCCGGCGTTAACAGCCTTGGAGGGAGCGACGATGATGCCCTTCTGCTTACGCAGGAAGTTCAGTGCATCGTTGGTGGTGGGCATATTGGCGACCTCGATGTAGTACTTCACGCCGGAAGCAGCGATCTTCTCAGCGGACTCCATCTTGACGTCGTTCTGCATGGCGGCGGGCATATACACGTCCACATCCTTGACGCCCCAGCACTTCTCGCCGGCGACGAACTCGCAGCCGAACTTATCGGCATAGGGCTTGCAGTGCATGGGATCCTTGGCGCGCATCTCGAGGATGAAGTTCAGCTTCTCGTCGGTGATAACGCCGTCGGGATCGTGGATATAGCCGTCGGGGCCGGCAAAGTAGGTGACCTTAGCGCCCAGCTGAGAGGCCTTCTTCATGATGCCCCAGCCAACGTTGCCGTAGCCGGAAATGGCGATGCGCTTGCCCTCGATGGTATCATTCTCGTGCTTCAGCACTTCCTGCAGGTAGTACATAGCGCCGTAGCCGGTGGCCTCGGGACGGATCAGGGAGCCGCCGTAGCTCAGGCCCTTACCGGTGAGAACGCCGTTCTCCCACACGCCCTTCAGACGGCGGTACTGGCCGTACAGGTAGCCGATCTCGCGGCCGCCCACGCCCATGTCACCGGCGGGAACGTCGATGTCCGGCCCGATGTAGCGATACAGGGCGGTCATGAAGCTCTGGCAGAAACGCATGACCTCGGCGTCGGACTTGCCGGCGGGATCGAAGTCGGAACCGCCCTTGGCGCCGCCGATGGGCAGGCCGGTCAGGCTGTTCTTGAAGGTCTGCTCAAAGCCGAGGAACTTGATGATGCCTTCGTACACGTTCTTCTGGAAGCGCAGGCCGCCCTTGTAGGGGCCGATCGCGCCGTTGAACTGGCAGCGCCAGCCGCGGTTGGTGTGCCACTGACCGTTATCATCGCACCACACAACGCGGAAGGTGAACATACGCTCGGGCTCGACCATACGGCCCAGCAGGTCGACCTTCTCATACTCGGGGTGCTTTTCGATCACAGGCTCCAGAGAGGACAGAACTTCCTCGACGGTCTGCACGAACTCGGGCTCGTTGCCATGCTTGGTCTTGACGCTCTCGAGCACGCTTGCCAGATAAGCATTCATATTAAATTCCTCCTAAAATTTGTTCCGCAGACATATGAGATGTGCGCTACGCAGACTACCCATATACTACCAATGTTGATAATAACACCATTTGGCCGATTTCTCAAGGGGGTTTGGGAGAATTCCCCCCTCGCAAAACCACAAAACTTTTTCGTCCCTTTTTGTGCAATTTGGCGAATTGTGCCCCGCGTTCCACTATGCAGAAAAAGGCCGCGATTTTCGGCCTTTCCGTGCTGTTTTTGCGTGCTTCGTTACTTTAAAGCGCCGTTCGCTTTTCCGTGTGAAATCGGCGGCACATTCAAAAGCTGCCGATGGGGATATCGCCGTTGTCCGTTCCCTTTTCGATGGCGCGTATCTGGAGATAGTAGCCCTTGCCGCCGCCCATATCCACATAGACACGGTCGCCGGCCTTTCTGCCCATAACGGCGCGGCCCACGGGGGATTCCTTGCTGATCCAGCCCTTCAGGGCATCCTGCCGCAGGGTGGTGACCAGCTGGATCTTTCGGCTTTTGCCCAAATTCTCCATGAAGATCTCCACGGTGTCATAGAGCCCGGCGGTATCAGCGGCGGACCTGTCCTCGATGACCTTGGCGGTCTTGATCATCCGCTGGAGGTAGCGGATGCGGGCGTCGTTGCGGTTTTTCTCCTGCTTGGCGCACTTGTACTCGAAGTTCTCGCTGAGGTCGCCGAAGGCCCGGGCGGTCTGGACATCCTCGATCAGCTTGGGGCGCAGCTGCTGCACCCGGTAGTCGATCTCCTCCTGCATTTTTTGCAGGTCGGCGCGTGTCAGTTCATCATACATGGTCATTCTCCTTCCATAAGGCGGCAAGACGCTCCAGGGCGGCGGGAAGCCGGTCCAGGTCGATGCCGGTATAGTTGACCACCAGCACGTGCTGGGGTGCGTCCTGGGGACACTGGTAGTAATCGGACAGCATGGCCAGACGGATACCGCGCTGCTCCGCCTCGCGGCGGAGCATCTCGTCCGGCGGCGCACCATCCAGCCGCAGCAGGAAATGCAGGCCCGCGTCCTCCTCGGTGATGGCGGCATAGGGGGCCAGCGGGCTTTGATGCACGGCGGCGATGACAGTGTCACGCTTCTGGCGGTAGTGCTTACGCATACGGCTCAGGTGCTTTTCATACCAGCCGCCGGCGAGGAACTGGGCCAGGGTGTACTGCTCGAAGGCGGAGACGGTGCAGGCGTAAAAGCCCAGCTTCTGCCGGAAGTCCGCCAGCAGGCGGCGGGGCAGGACCATGAAGCTGATACGGATAGAGGGGGCGATGGT
Organism: Vescimonas sanitatis; assembly: GCF_049060325.1. NCBI lineage: Bacteria > Bacillati > Bacillota > Clostridia > Eubacteriales > Oscillospiraceae > Vescimonas > Vescimonas sanitatis. The sequence goes on from NZ_JBMGPW010000016.1 coordinate 9,796, forward strand.
CTTGGAAAAGGTGTTGAGATAGACCACCTGCTCGCCGCCGTCGATGGAGAACAGGGTGGGGATGGGACGGCCTACAAAGCGGAACTCGCTGTCGTAATCGTCCTCCAGGATGACCCGCGCCGGGACCTCCTGCGCCCAGCGCAGCAGCTCCTGGCGGCGGGCGATGGGCATGACCAGACCGGTGGGATAGTGGTGGCTGGGAGAGATGTGGACCACGTCGGCGTCGCTGCGGCGCAAGGCCTCCGCCGATACGCCCGCCTCGTCCAGGGGCAGAGCCGTCACCTCCGCGCCGGCGGCGCGGTAGATATGGGCGATCTTGCCGTAGCCGGGGTCCTCCACGCCGTAGAGACGATCACGGCCCAGCAGCTGCACCAGCAGGTTGTACAGCACCTCGGTGCCGGCACCTACGATGATCTGCTCGGCAGTGACCTCCATGGCACGGAACTGCCGCAGGTGGGCGGCGATGGCCTGCCGCAGGGCCCAGGCGCCCTGGGGCGGCGTGGACCGCAGCAGGCCGGTACCCTGCTCCAGAATGGTCTGGCGCATGAGTCGGGCCCAGACGGTGAAGGGAAAGTCCTCGGCGGCGATGGAGTTGGTGGCCAGATCCAGGAACCAGGCAGGCTCGCGGGGCGGAGGCGGCTGCTCCGGGGACGCAGGGACGGCCGCAGGCGACGGCAGCACGGCGCTGACGAAATAGCCCTTCTTCTCCACACCGGTGAGATAGCCCTCGGCCATCAGCTGTTCGTAGGCATTCTTTACGGTGATGACGCTGACCTCCAGATGGGCGGCCAGGGCGCGTTTGCTGGGCAGCTTCTCCCCTGCCGTCAGACGGCCGGAGAGGATGTCCGCCTTCACCCGGCGGTAGAGCTGCTCATACAGGCTGAGGCCCGCCTGTTTGTCCAGGGTATAGGTGAGCACGGGGCCGTCCCTCCCTTCATCTGGTATTAACAAGTAAAATCAAAATGGATATTTTAATCATACCAGTTACTACTATAATACAAATCGTCAACGAAAGCAAGGGCTTTTTCAACAGCTACCCTCTCACCCCCCCTGTGGCGGTCCCCGTTTCCCTGCGGGGCGGGGGCCGCCTCCTATAGCAGAAAGAAAAAATCCTCGTAAAGGAGAATGTGTTATGTCCGATAAGAAGATCAAATCTATGGTAATGGCGGCGGTCATGGCCGCGCTGACGTATGTGGCCACCACGGTCATCAAGATCCCCGCGCCCACCGGTGGGTATGTCCACATCGGCGACGGGCTGGTGCTGCTGTGCGGCTGGATCCTGGGGCCCTGGTGGGGCGGCGCGGCGGCCGGTATCGGCTCCATGCTGGTGGACCTGCTGGGCGGATATATGTCCTTCGTGCCCGGCACGCTGATCATCAAGTTCCTGGACGCCATGGCGGCAGCGCTGATCGTGAAGGCTCTGGGCCGCAAGACCTACAGCTATGTGGTGGGCGGACTTGCCGGCGAGGCCATCATGGTAGCGGGCTACTTCGTCTATGAGGCGCTGGCCCTGCAGCTGGGCATGGGCGCGGCAGCCGGTGTGCTGGCCAATGTGGGCCAGGGCGCCGTGGGACTGGTCATTGCGCTGGTGCTGATGGCGCTGCTGAAGGGCAGCAAGGCTCTGGACAAGCTGGCCGTACAGTGGTAAACTATATACGGTGAAAGAAACGGCTGCGGCGGGGCTTTTGCCCTGCCGCAGCTGCGCACAGAAAGGAAGGATATACTATGGCAGGTATCGTGCATGAAATAGAGGACCGCAGCTTGCTGGAGCAGGTGCGGCAGGAGGCCGCGGCGGCGGCACAGGAGCTGGCGGAGGCCGCCCATCTGCATAGGGGCCAGATCGTGGTGGTGGGATGCAGCACCAGCGAGGTGGTGGGCAAGAAGGTGGGCAGCTGGTCCACGCCGGAGGTGGCAGACGCCATTTTCGCGGGGCTGCACAGCGTATTCGGCCCCATGGGCGTGTACATCGCCGCCCAGTGCTGCGAGCACCTGAACCGGGCCATCATCGTGGAGCATGAGGCCGTGCCCACGCTGGATATCGTGAATGTGGTGCCCCAGCCCAAGGCGGGCAGTTCCTTCGCCACGGCCACCTATAAGGCCTGCGCCCACCCGGTGGCGGTAGAGGAGATCAAAGCCGACGCGGGACTGGACATTGGCGGGACGCTGATCGGTATGCACCTGAAGAAGGTGGCGGTGCCGGTGCGCCTGGCGCAGAACCACATCGGCGACGCCATTCTGCTGGCGGCACGGACGCGGCCCAAGTTTATCGGCGGCGACCGGGCGCACTATGACGAGGCGCTGAAGGAAGGCTATCCGGAATTCTGAAAATTCTGCGGCAGCAAACAAAAAGCAGCGCTTTGCGCTGCTTTTTGTTTGTTATGTGATCGGGAACGTGAGCTTCAGCGCCAGGAACACGGCGATCGCCACCGGTACGGCGATGAGGAAGCGCTTACAGTTTTTGCGGGCACGCTGGGACAGCGCCTCGTCCTCCTCGTTTTTCCAGCGGACATAGCTCCAGCCGGCACCCAGAAGGCACAGAACGGGGACGAAATACAGGCCGATCGACGCGACGTAAGGCATAGGTCATCCTCCCTTTTTTGGTGCTTACAGTATACAGGAAACAGGAGGAAAGGTCAAGGAAAAGACTTGCGGGGACAAAAAAGAGACGCCCGAGGGCGTCTCTTTTTTATATTGTGCTGGGTCCGATCACTTAGCGGCCTTGGCAGCCTTGATGGACTCGATCAGCTCGGGAACGACCTTGAACAGATCGCCGACGATACCGTAGTCAGCCACCTCGAAGATGGGGGCGGTGTCGTTCTTGTTCACGGCGATGATGCACTCGGAGTCCTGCATACCAGCCTTGTGCTGGATGGCGCCGGAGATACCCAGAGCGACGTAGACCTTGGGATGGACGGTCTTGCCGGTCTGGCCGACCTGATGGTCAGCGGAGATCCAGCCGGCGTCCACGCAGGCGCGGGAGGAACCCACGACGCCGCCCAGGACCTCAGCCAGCTCCTCGGCCAGCTTGATGCCGCCCTCCACGTCCTTGGAGATACCACGGCCAACGGACACGATGAAGTCAGCGCCGATCAGGTCAACCAGCTTCTTGGCGGCCTTGACGGTCTCGGTGACCTCGGTGTGGATGTCAGCAGCAGCCAGCTCAAAAGCGGGATGCAGGATCTCCACGTTCTTCTTGCACTCGCGCTTCTTCATAACGCCGGGGCGAACGGTCGCCATAGCGGGGCGGAAGCGGGGGCAAATGATGGACGCCATCAGGTGACCGCCGAAAGCGGGACGGGTCATCTTCAGGTCGCGGGACACATCGTGGGGCTCACGGTTGATCATCACGGTGCCCAGCTTCTCGATGCGCTCCTCGGGCAGGGTGGAAGCTTCCTTCAGGAAGCCCTTGTAGTTGGGCATGTCGATGTCCAGGTGGGTGCAGTCCGCGCACAGACCGGTGTGCAGGCGAGCCGCGCAGCGGGGGGCCAGGTCACGGCCGATGTTGGAGGCGCCGAACAGCAGCACC
>NZ_JBMGPW010000017.1:0-13735 GCF_049060325.1 Vescimonas sanitatis
ACCGGGCGTTAGGGACTTGACGCCGTTGGTGGCGATAACCGGGGTCAGCTTCGTCACATCTGTGCCGCGGGGCATGGTGATGGTAATAGTATTGGTGCTGTTGTTCACCGCGCCGGCCACACCGTTGATGGAGAAGCTGGTGATGCCCTTGGCGGTCGTGGTGGCCGTCTCCCACTGGCAGGTGATGTTGATGTCACCGGCAGGCATCTTGAAGCGGTTATTCGTGATAACCTTGTCCATCGGAGCCCCACCCTTAGCAAAGCCATAGCACAGGGAGCCCTCCACCATCTGATAACCGCTGTCGGGCGTTACGGTGACGATAATCTCATCGCCCTCGTTGGCCTTGGTGCGGTTGGTGGTGATGGTGCCGCCCTTGGGGGTGCTCACCGAAATGGTAAACTTGCCGGTGTCCGGCGTTTCCGTGCCGCCGCCATAGGCGGGGATCTCGATTTTCAGGGCAGCGCTCTCACCGCCGGAGGCACTCACCACAACGATGTAGATGTCGCGGGCATCCTCGGTCAGATTACTGAGGGTGATGTTTGTCTCGCCCGCGCTGGCTGTACCCTTAGTAGTGGATTTCTTGATCTCATCCACTGTGGGAGCTGTTGCGCCGTGGGTCACTACCTTGTAGAAGTAGGTGCCTGCCTCATTGGTGGTAAACGTCACCGTTGCGGCGGTCTTGCTGCTGCGGGCGGCGGAGCCTCCGGACAGGGTCGGGGCGTTGGGAGCCGCAGCCTTTTTGATGGTAATGGTATAAATATTGGTCGTCGTGCCATCTTCCGCCGTTACTGTGAATTTGGCCTGCGTATCCAATGCCATCCCGCAGGGGGCGCCCTCTACCCAATTCTTGTCCGGATCGTTTTCCTTGGTGACTGTGGCAAATTCAGAAATCGTTAGCTTCAGGATCATGTCTGCCAGATCAGTAGTGTCCGTGTCGGCAGGCAGCGTGATCGTGTAGTTCAAGCCAGATTTGCTCAACGTACCGATCTTCTTTTCTCCGTCATAGAGCCCCACACCGGTCAACTGGCAAAGATTACTGTTCTGTGTCTCGTCGCGTTCAAAGTTTGCGGTGATAACAATTCCCTTGCCGGAAGTAGGTACAGTGAACGTCGCAACATTGGGATTCTCCTCCGAAGACGTCAGTTTAAAGTCAACTGTGCTGCCGTCTGCGTAGGCCGCTGTCCAACTCGCGAACTTATACCTGAACTTCGCGGTAGCAGTTACCGTGACCGTTGTTCCTTCGATAACTGCGGCGCTGACAGGTTTACCATCTACTGTGGCGGCAGCGCTGCCCATTGCCGTATCGTTGGAGCCCATTGTGATCGTTGAGAATGCCTTCGCTCTGTACTTGGCTACGACGCTGATGCTGGTTGCATTCTCGGGTACAGTAAACTGACAACCGTCAAAGTCGCCGATCGTATAAGAGATATCAGCACCATCCTGATCCTTCACTTCATAGCCTTCCAAAACAAATTGGCTTGTTCCGGTTGGGCGAACAGCTAGCGTAGCCCCCGGCTTGACGGTATCCTCGTGAGAGGTAAAAGGGGTCATATAGTTGCCTTCGGTCATGCTGACAAGGTCTACACCGGACAGCGCATTTGCCTGACTGGCAGAGAAGCTCAGCTTCACACCTTGCTTTTCAAACACTGCTGTCAGAGATACCTCATTCTCCGGCATTTCAAAGGTCATTGTGGCGGCAGACTCCTGCTCTTTGGTCAGTTCAACACCCTTCGCATCCCAGCGCACAAATTTGAATTTATACGCTGCATGCTCCACGGGAGTGGCCGTTACCGTGACCTCGTTGCCGGCATGGGCGTCGCCGATCGTTTTTTCGCCGTCCGTAACCGTCACAGTTCCCATAACATAAATATTTTCATCGCGATATCTCATCGCAGATGCGGAAATGGTGTACCGTTCCGAAGTATCTTCCTTGAAGGTAATGCTTGTGACCTCAACACAGTCATTGGGCATTACGAAAGAGAACGTGTTGCCGGTAATCGTAATGTCACTCGCAGAAATAGCAGTCTTATCCCTGCTTTTGGTCAGCGTAACCTTATCAATGACCATGTTCTTATTTTCACCGGTCGGCTTGATGCTCATGGTGACCGCCCGATCAGAACGAATATCTTTGGTAACAGTACTATAGGCCTTAGACAAGTCCTCATATCCGCTAAGCTTTTCGGTGCCCGCCGACAATGCGGAAAGGTCATAGCCTTTTTGCGGAAGCACTTTGAATTCCCACGGCATATCCAACCTAACAGTATATTCCTGAGATTTTCCCTCAAGATTTGTCAAGGTAAACGTATCGCTTCCATTCGTAAAGTTCAACTTGTCTTTGGAAGCAGTCGTTCCCCATGTAGGAATGATTTTACTAGTCGTATCCCAAGATGCATAGCTGTCGATATATTCTGCGGAAGAAAATACAAATTTAGTCCCTGTTTCGTCCGCTGTCCAAGTATCAGGATAGTGTGCCAAAAGCTTTGACCCAACGATTTTGAGACGATAATAGTAGAGATGTTGTATCGTCTTCGTAGCGAGTTTTTCTTTTACGACAAAAACTCTCATATAGTTTTCGCCACTGTCGAGAATAATGGCGCTATTCGAGGCATTGATAACATTATTATCAGCATCTTTAACAGCGTTAAAAACACAATCGTTCTTTGGGTTCAGCGAAGAATTACTCGGCGCAGCAAGCAAAGCATCTTTATAGTTTAGTTCGATCTCACCCACCAGATAATATTTCTTTTTTTCTGTATCTGTCTGCCCAGGGACACTCTGCAATTCATCATAATTGCGGATCGTGGCATCTGCAGATGTAAATGTAAAATCATCATTACCGGTTAAGTAGTTATATGCTTTTGGAACCAGCTTATCTTCACCATTGGTATCTTTAAAGGTAAGGCCGCCACTCTCTTTCAGTTGTGGCCGAGTAACCTCCGTGGTTTCTCCCTCGTCAGCATATGCCTTTGGCGCAGTTACGACAAAGAAGCTCATGACCATGAGCAGGCAAAGGAACAGTGATACTGCCCTTTGCCATTTTTTGGCTTTCATGGCTCTCTCCTTTCTAATTAAAATGGTGTCCGTAGCTGGTCTGGTGATCCGCTACGTCGCTGTTCTCTGCCACCTTATCCCAGAGCTGCTGGGAAATGCTGCGCTCAAAGATAACGGTGACGGTATAATTTCTGCTCTCCGTACCCAGCGTTACGGTATAGGTCAAAGGACTGGTGAGATTCACGACCTCGCCGGATACCGGGCTGACCACAGCTCCCGCAGGGACGGTAACGACCGGCGCAACCGCCGTGACATTCGTTCCCACCGGCAGCTTGACAGTGATGGTTCCTGCACTCTGGTCGATCTCACCCTCCACACCCAGGACGGAGAAGCCTGTGATCTTCGCCGTGCTGCTGGAGGGTGTATCATCGTCGCCTCCGCTGCTCTTTGCAGAGATCGGCTGACCACTTTTGTTCAGCACAGTAACGGTGTAGGTGCGGCTTGCCAAATTGTTGTCGCCGCCCAGCGTAAACGTGGCTGCATTGGCAAAGTCCACTGCAATACCGGAGGTCGGAGAACAAGTCCTGCCGGTAAATTCGATGTCCGTGACCAGCTTGGTGCTGGTCAGCTTGGAATCGTCCACACCGGTGACAGTAATGGTGCTCTTGGCGTTGTCGATGGTGCCATTGTACCACTCGTCGCCTGCCTGCACACGGAAGCTGGTGATCTCCGCCTGCGCCTTGGACACGACCTTGATCCGATAAACATTCTGCACCGTCTCGTCGCCGGAAGTCACGGTGAAGGTCTTCCAGTCAGAGAAGTCCATCATCGTCTTGCCATCCAAAGACGGGGTGGAGGTTGCCTCATAGGAGATGCTGGCACTGAGATACATCTTCGAGGTATCCACACCGGCACTCACCGTAAGCAGGATCTCCGTTGCGCCATCGGACGCCTTGGTGATCTTCTTCTCCAAAATGTCCGTCAAGTTCAGCACGCTGTTTTTCAGTTTGATGCTGTTGACATCCAGTTCGGCACCGGAAGCCCCCACATCACCGTGGTTCACGGTGACATAATAGGTTTTCTGTGTCTTGCCATCCTCTGCCAAGACGGTAAACGGCTGTTCAACGCCGTCCACAAAGGTCGTGGGCAGGTTCGGGGCCAGCAAGGTCGCACCTTCTACCATCGTCACCGTCGGAGTCAAGTTCGTCAGGGGCATACCGTCGGGCACTGTGACCGTGATGGTATTCCTGCCGCTTTCACCGCCCTCGGTGATAACGCCCTTCTTGCCTTCAATCTCAAAGTCGGTGATTGAGGCATCTGTGGACAGTTCACGGGCAAAGTTGAACCGGTGGTAATAGAAGTAGCAGGGATTTCCCTGACCTTTCTCCAGGAATTTGAGATACCACTGACTGGCATAGCAGCCTTCATACGTCGCCAGTGCGTTATTCCTTATGCTGGTCGTGTGATGGAAGTAGCCCTCACTGACGTTGGCGAAGTTGTCCATCCAGTTCTGGAGCATGCTTTTTCCCTGTCCGTCAGAGAACCGGGGATCAGTATGGCAGTCGATTCCCATACTGCAAAGGCCCATCATGACCCAAGCGGCAGACTCGCTGTTTACGTCGCCCCATGCCTCGAACGAGAAAGAACTGCTCATTTTCTGGAGAATCGTCTCAAGACCCTCCTGCATCTTAGCCTTTACGCGGTCACCATAAACGGGATCATCCTGATACGGACCGATCGCATACATGATAGCACCTACCATGTCGATACCAAATCCATCCGAAAGATACTTGTGACCAAGCAGTGTCTCCAACAGCCTCTCCCGCGTCCAGACGGCATTGCTCGGAATGGTGTAAATTCCCATGTCCATTGCGAGCAACGCAAATGTGGGGCCGTTGATCGTATAGGTGCCGCTGTAATTGTAGAGAGCTGCTGCCAGATCATCGACATTATTGCCTTTTTTGTCGATATAAGGCACTCCGTCATGATACTGTGCAAGATTCGTGCAATCGAAACCACGCGCCGTCAGCATCATAATCGTTCGACCAAGTTCTGTCATGGCAACGCTGGTAGTCGTATCAAGCTGCGAGATGATTTTTCCCACATCGAAGTCGTTGCCTTGACCTGCGTTATAGTTGGGAGATATGTTCTCATAGAAGCCGAGATTCATCCACTCCCAGTCGTTGTTAGCCATGGTGCGATAGCGGCGGATAATGTTGGCAACGACCTTTTCAAGATCACCCTTGTAGGGGTTTGGCAGTGTTTCATCCGACAGTGTTACCGTCACGGTATAGCTGCTGGAAGAGCCGTCTTGTGCTGTTACCACATACTGCACAGGCTGGGAGAAGTTCTGTGCCTCCGTTGCAGAGGGAGAAATCGTGGCGAATTCCGACAAGACAATCTTCGGCACGAAGGTCATCGGTGTGCCTCGAGGAACACTCAGCGTTATGCTTCCAGCCGCCTCGTTGATTTCAGCCGCATAGCCGCCGTATTTAAAAGAGAGGATACTGCATCCGGAGGCTGCCGGCGTTCTGGTAATCGTCACTGTATAGTCCTGCTTATTACCATTTGCCGCCGTAACCGTGTAGCGATTTTCGCCCACCTGCAGTGCTGCAGGTTTTGCCGTGACCGCCGCAAATTCGGAAACCTTGATCTCCGGCTCCGTAACGGCCAGATTTGTTGCATAGGGGATCTCGATTGCAATGTCATTACCATCGATCACACCAATCGCATCACCGATTTTGTAAGACAGGATATCGTTTTCCGCCGAAACCTTTGCGGTGACCGTTACCTTGTATGTTGTTTCCAGTTCATACTCGGAATTGTAGATCACAAGGTCTATCGGCTGGGATTCTGAATTGGTGAAGTCGATGGCCGTATCCTCGCTGGCACCATCCAGGCGGTAGTATTCGCCGGTGTGCTCGATCTCTGGCAGCAGTGCGGATAAGTCGGTTCCAACAGGCAGATTCAGACGGATCGTTCCCGCCTCGCCGTTTTCACCTTCTACGATCTTACCGTATCGTGTTACATCGTTCACTGTTACTGCGAAGGATGTTGCGCGGTTGTAGGGTGTTCCGTTCTCAACGGTAACGAGCCAATTTTCACTTAAATCAACGCCAAAAACGTATTTGTCCAGATTCTTGCCGTTAAACGTAGTTCCAGTCGCGCAATCCCACGGCACAACCGTGTACAGCATCTTTCCAGCTTCCAGACTTCCCGCAAAGTAAGTCGCTTTCACACCTTGTGGGGTCTCAATGACGGGTTCGGGCAGCTGTGTCCAATCGGTTGAGTCGGGAAGCCGGACAGTTATCGTCTTATTTGCCTCATCAACAATTCCCTTTGAGGCACCTACTGAGAAAGCCGTGATCTCCGGTACGGCGATCACGCGGGATCTGAACAGATCAAGGAAATACGGGGCGACAACATGCAGAATGAATTCCAACTGCTCCACGCCCCGTGCAGTGATCGTACTGGGTGTTGTATACGGATCATCCCACTTATATTCATTTTCCCAATAGCTCTTAAGGCCCTCCAGTAAACGCTCGTCTTTCCATCCCTGACCGGAAAGCTGGTACTCGTGTGTATATGCAAAGCCGGTGGTAATGCTGAAAGCACCCTGGATGCCGGTAGCTACTTTTACAAGATAGTTCAGATCTGAAGGATACCATTGTCCAACATGAATGCTGTCCGCATTCTGGATCGAGCAGTAATATGTAAACAGATCATCAAACTGATGCATGACCTTGTAGATTTCCGGTGCGAGCTTCCACAGTTCGGCCTTTCGATCCAACTGCACGGAATCGTCCGCGCTGCTGGAAAAAGCCCAAACCGGGTAATAGTAGTGAATGGAAGGGTCATTCTTGTTGTAAATATTCCACTGCTGCACAGAGGAATAATCTGCCGTCGGCTGCACCGCTTCAATGCGGGATGGCCAAGAAAATGCATTGATATTTGTCCGATTGTTTGTATAGAATTCGACCGGCGTAAAAACACTCGTTTCCGCCGCATCCGCATCGATCAGACCGCCCCAATTTCCCGCAACGGAAATGATATTGATCTCAGAACCACTTTGATCTGTAAAAGACAAAGGGATTGTTTCGTATTTGCCTGAAACAAAGGCGGTAAAAGAAGGCCATGTGGAATACCAGCTAGGGTCAAAGGCATAGGTCTTACAGGGAAGCAGTGCGAACAGTATTACAAGAGCCAACAAAAGGCAGGGTAAACGTTTCTTCATGGGAATCCTCTCCTGTTTGTCATGCTTTTCGCAGGGGGGCGGGCAAAGTGCCCGCCCCCTCTGCGGTGCCTTGACAGTTAATCTGTCAGTTTAAGCTCCTGCTTAGTGCCAATAAATACCGTAGTTCGTCGTATAGAACCAGGTAATACGAGCACCGTCAGTCAGCGTGTAGTCGGCAGCACCTACATTGGGGATATTGCAGGTGGTGCTCCAGCCATTGGCACTGTCCGTATACATCCAGCCATCCGCACCGGTAGTGTCAAAGGCAGCCAGACCATTGATAGAGGCCACATAGGTGGAAGAAGGATCATACTCAGAGTAACCTGCGCTCTGCATGAACCGCTGCAGAACGGTCATGGCACTTGTGTTAGGATCAACTCGAATGGTGCCCCAGGGCTGGGCAGAGGTACCGCCGAAATAAGCAGCTGCAGCCGCGGCGATTTCGTCAGCCTTGGTTTTCACAGTTCCGGTGTACCACTCAGTGCCCTTCAACTCACTGAAATCGAAGCCAAAGGTCACGCTGATCTTGCCATCGGAGGCAAACGTCACCATCATAACATAGGTGCGGGTATTGCCATTTGCCGTAACCGTCAGTGCGGGAGTGGTAACACTCAGGTTCATGGTTGCGGTCACATCGGTCGTACCAGAGACGTTACTCACATTGCCGCCCAAAGTCGCAGCGGCATTCTTGGTAAGAGTGGTAGATACCGCCGCCGTATTGGAAGCGGCAGGGACATTAGTTGCAGAGATGTAATAGTTGCAGAAAGTCCAGCCATTCTCAGCCGTATTGGTGTTGCCCTCGAAGTAGGGGTTGCCCATGCAAGGATTCTGCACAGTCACACGATACACGTTAGCAGCAGTCGTTGCGCCGTTGAATACCACATTGGAGATCGCCAGAGGATCAGTGGAAGGAATGGCTACCTGAGCCTGATTGTTGTCGTTGATACCGGCAGCAAGGATATAGGGGTTCTCATTATCATGGCCGTCAAGAACAATCGTGTAAGACTTATTCAGCAAGTCAACACCATTAATGGTGTAGATATAATCTACATCATCATAGGTATACCCAGTACCTGCGCTCAACAAGGTGCCGCCAGTAATGGTGGTTTCATCTTCCATCGTGATGATAACAGTCTGGGATTTTAGGCTTTCTTCCGTAGTGGTAGCAGGCAAAGTCGCACGAATGAACAACTGTGAATCATCATAGGTGGGGGAATTGGGATTGCCGTATCCATCCACCTGATAGACAGCATTAGTACCACCAATCGTTACCAACTGGATCTCACTGGGTTTGCTTGTGGTTTTTGCGGCAACGGGCTTGCCATTGCCGTCCGCCATGGCGATAGTGCTCAGCGAGAGCGCCATCACCAGGGCAAGAAACAGGGATACGAGTTTCTTCATTTTTGTTTTCCTCCTAGAAATTATATTTTTTCACCGAGATTGCTCTCGGGTGAAAACAAAAGTAATAATGTACCTATCGACAGGCATAAACCATAATTCTATTCTAATTCAATCTGGAAGCTATAGGTCTGGCTCAATTCACCGCTGGTTACTACCAGATCACGGTCTTCCAGCGCCAGATTCAAAATGAACCGTCCGCCCAGCTCGTTCACAATGCAGGGGCTATCATCTATGTCCAACACCGCATCCGGGGCAAGCTCTACATTTGCGGCACAGTTTTTGAAATCCGTGTCCGTCGGCAGCGTAATGGCGATCACATAGTGCGTCTCATCATTCTCTGTGTGGGTCTGGATCTCCGCCGTACTGTTGCCGATCACAAAGCTGCGGATCAGCGGCTCCTCATTGGCGGCGTTCGCTTTCCCGCAGCCCGCCAGACACGGCAGGATACAGAGCACAGCCAGCACTATGCAGCATATCTTCTTCATATCGTTACCTCACTCAGAGCGGATGGCTTCGTTGGGACTGATCAGTGTTGCCTTGCGGGCCGGCATCCATGCGGCAGCAATGGCTACGCCGCCTGAGAACAGCACGCCGCAGACCGCCAGCCACCAGGGCAGCACGCACCGCAACTCCTGGGACGCGAAGATCACCGGTATCAGCCACTTGGCGATAAAGCTCAGTATCAGGCCAGCCGCGCCGCCGATCACGCCCACGATCAGCGCTTCCGTCAGGAACATCTTGAAGATGTCGCCCCGGATGGTGCCCAGCACCTTTAATACGCCGATCTCTCTTGTCCGCTCCGTAATGGACATCATCATGGTGTTTGCCACGCAGATGGCGGAGATCAGCACGGCGATGCCGCCCAGCGCGCCCAGCATCCCCTGGATCTGTCGGGACTGTGTCCGCACCGTCTCCAGCATATCGTTGAGCGAATAGGTGTTCAGCCCCGTGTCGCGAATCAGCTTGACAATACGCTGCACGTCGTTGACGTTCTTCACCTTCACCCAAACCAAGTCGTAGGTAGGGCCGTTGGCCTTTTCCTCCGCCGTCTTGGTTTGAGTTGTCGCGCCCATGTAATTGGCGTTGGCCTGCGTCATCTCCTGCAAGCGGTCAAAGGACATGAACGCGGCGGTGGCGAAGTTGTTATTCAGGGTGGAGCAGATACCCGTTACCCGCAGGGTATAGAGATTGCTGGAGGGCAGTGCCCGTCCGTCGGTGTCAGCCTTCGGCTCGCCGGTCAGGCTGGAGGAATCGAAGGTCATGCGGACAGGTACTTCCAGCAGGTCAATCAGAGCGTTGCCGTTTTCGTCCACCGCCAGCTCCCAATCCTTGGCCTTGTTGGCAAGACCGGCTGCAACGTCGTCGGTGAACAGCACTTCCGGATGCAGGCGCGTCCCGTCCTCGGCCATCGTGCCACGTTCCGGCGTCAGCATGAAGTTTTCCGCCGTGGTCATGTCGATGCCGTAGACGCGCACCATGTTGACATAGTTGCCGGAGACGATGTAGGCGGACTGCTGGTAGACCGGCGTTACCGCCTCCACACCGTCAATGCCCCGGAAGGCATCCAGCGCCTTGTCGTTCAGCAGTGCCTTGCGCCCGTAATCGCCGGTGGCAGGCGTCACATCGATCTTTGTCAGGCTGCCCAGTGCCTCGATGCTCTCGCGGTATGCCTGTTCATATCCGAGACCCACGGAGATCAGCACCACGATACACATGACGCCCACCGCCATAGAGAGCGCCGTCAGCGCCGTGCGGGTCTTTCGCCGGAACAGGTTGGTGCAGCCGTAGCGAAACAGGTCTTTTGGCTTCATACATTCCCGTCCTTATTGCTTCCGGCGTGGGTCAGCGGCTTCTCTCCAATATCCGGGGCGCCGCCGTCTGCGTCAAAGTCGTCGTCAAAATCGTCCAAGGCAGCGGTGTTTTCGGCACCGGGCCCAATCTCGCCGCGCTTATAGCGGATGATGACATAGACCACAATGCCGATCAGGATAAGCGCAAGGATCGCTATCAGCAGCCACAGCCACCAGCGGCTGCCTGTGCCGTCTTTATTTGCGTTGACGCTGTTGGCATCTGTATCCGCAGAGCTTTCCGCCACGCTCAGGGGCACGGAGATGTCCTGAGAATACGTCTCGCCGTTGGCGTCCTCATACTGGAGGATCATCTTGCCCACAAACGCGCCGATCTTGGAAAAGCCCACCGTTACATCGGCACTGGTGGAGCCGCCTGCCAGCAGGTCGCCCACATAACAGGGGGTGGAGGCGGTCATGCCGTCGGTGGCCAGCACCCGGATATTCATAGCCTTGGCGCGGCCCATGTTGGTCAGCGGCACGGAGATGGTAACTTCCTTATCCTTGCTGAGTGTGCCGTACACCTCCGGCGTACCAGCCAGAACATCCATCTTCTGGCTGACCGGCAGCATGATGTTCTGCGCCGCCTTACCGGCCACTGCCTCGGTGGTCTCATAGGTCAGGTTGATGCCCAGCATGGCGGGGCCAACCTCCGCGTCCTGCTTGGCCATGATCTTGTATTTCAGGATCGTCGTACCGCCCGGCTTGATGGAATCGGCATAGGCGGTATCCGTGCCGCCTACGCACAGCGTCAGGCCGGGAGAATTGGTGAATACCAGGCTGGAGATGATTTTCTTGGCCGTGTCATATTTGGAGTTGTTGATCAGGGTCAGGCGCAGCTCCGTTTCCTCGCCTGCCATCAGGCCGGATACCTCGGTATCGTCCACATACAGCTTATAGCTCTGCGCCATCACCGACATGGCGGAGGCGTCATAGCCATCGATCACGGTAAACTGCGTGGAGAAGGAGCCCTCTGCAGGGGCGCTGTTCTCGAAATAGTTGGCCTTGAATTTAATGGACTTGTTGCCGGAGGTGGCAAAGGGCGACACTGTGAAGGTGTAGTCCAGATACTTCACCTCGCCGCTGGCCCAGTAGTCGAAATATTTGCCTAAATTGGTGGAGTCGATCACGAAGGGGAACTCGTCCAGCGCGGCGGACACCACGGGATAGACCGTCACGCTGGTCAGGGTACCGCCNGGTGTAGTCCAGATACTTCACCTCGCCGCTGGCCCAGTAGTCGAAATATTTGCCTAAATTGGTGGAGTCGATCACGAAGGGGAACTCGTCCAGCGCGGCGGACACCACGGGATAGACCGTCACGCTGGTCAGGGTACCGCCCACATTGATCACGGGGATCCGCATGGAGATAGTCTGATTGGGTGTGCCGGTAGGCACGGTATAGGAGCCGCCCGCATTGGTACCCGCCACCTGAAGGCTGCCGAAGGAGGTAGTGACGCCGGACATATTGCCGTTGTCGGTAACGGTCACATAGGCACTGACCNACATTGATCACGGGGATCCGCATGGAGATAGTCTGATTGGGTGTGCCGGTAGGCACGGTATAGGAGCCGCCCGCATTGGTACCCGCCACCTGAAGGCTGCCGAAGGAGGTAGTGACGCCGGACATATTGCCGTTGTCGGTAACGGTCACATAGGCACTGACCTTGAAGGTCACGTCCTCGGTGATAGTGGTGCCGTTCACGGCATCCTCCCGCCACACGGTGGCATTGATCTTAAAGGGCACAGCGTAGCGTCCCTTACTGGCAAACTCGCTGACCTTGAACTCGAACCACACCTCCGCCGTGGAGTTGTAGGACATATCCTTTAAGTGCTGCACATCGCTGGCGTAGATCAGCTCAAAGGGCCAGTTGGACACGCTGGCGTCGGTAGGCACATCGGGGTAGATGTTGATGTTGCGCAGCATGTATTTCTCGCTGGGCAGATACTCCTTGTTCACCGCCAGCGGCAGCACGATCTTCACCACCTGACCGGGAACGCCTTTGGGGGACTGTGCGCCGGTATCCATCAGGATCAGGGCGTTGGCGTCGCTGGGTATGACCTTGATATCCGTGTTGGGCTTTTCGTCTGTAACCGAGACCCCGCTGACGCCGGCGTCCTCTCCGTTTTCGTAAGACGTGTAAGCCTCAATGGTGCTGTCATCTATCACATCCTCTGTGACCTCTTCCGCCATAGCGACGGCGGGCAGCAGGGATACTGTCATCAATACGCAGATCAACAGGGCCAGTACCCGTTTTACCGTTTCTCTTTTCACTGTGCGTTCTCCTCTCCGGTGTGGTGATTTTCTATCTCTATCTTTCCGTCACTGAAATAGACGGTACGATCCGTATAACGCTGCATCTGCGGGTCATGGGAGCTGAGGATGAAGGTGGTGTTCCTCTCCCGGAAGATCTCACACAGCAGCTCCATGACCTCCTGGCCGGTACGGCTGTCCAGATTCCCGGTAGGCTCGTCCGCCAGCACGATGGAGGGCTCCGTAATAATGGCCCGGGCGATACTGACGCGCTGCTGCTGACCGCCTGACAGCTCCGCAGGCCGGTGATCTACGTGTCCGCGCAGTCCCACGCGGCTCAGGGCCTGCCACGCCAGCCAGTTCCGTTCATCCTCCGGCACGCCTCGGATGGCCAGCGGCAGTGCCACATTCTCCAGTGCCGTGTATTGGGGCAGATTGTTGTAGCTTTGGAACACAAAGCCAATATAGCGGCGGCGGAACCTTGTCCGCTGCTCCTCGTCCATAGCCTCCAAATGATGCTTGCCTCGGACAATGATCTCACCCTCCGTGGGCGGCTCAAGACCTGCCAGCATATTCAGCATGGTGGACTTCCCGGAGCCGCTGCGACCTGCGACACAGACAAATTCGCCTTGCAGCACGGACATGTCCACGCCATCCAGCGCACGAACCGTGTTGCCGCCGACGGTGTAGTGCTTCTTCAGCCCCACCGTCCTGATGATGGTTTTTCGTTCACTCATAGTTCTCTCTCGCTATCTCAAATGTGGAGGGCGGCAGCACATAGTTCCGCTCCTCCGCCGTCAGGCCGAACTTGATCTTGATGCGCTCCAGCTTCCGTACCCACGGGTCGCCCAGCGCCCACAGTACCAGAAACGTACACAGCCCGTGACAGAAATCGAAGAAAAAGCTGGATAGATAGGCCGCGCCTATCGTCTGCCAGGTAAGGGGGCTGACGTAGCCGATGATGAAATACAGGTTCATGATCCAGCCGTACAGAAAGCCGGACAGGAAACC
>NZ_JBMGPW010000018.1:0-8650 GCF_049060325.1 Vescimonas sanitatis
ATGCCGACTGAGGGTTGACGATTTGAAGTCCAGACGGATCAACTCCATATTTGCTGCGCTCATCAAGTCAGGGATTGGAACTGTCTTTCTGCTGTGCATAGTTTGCCTCCTTTATATTGTGATGCTCACAGTATAAAGGGAAATTATGCACAGCATCTTTTTAATTCTCAAAGAAATTTCAATATTTTGGAAGGAGGTCTTTTCATAATTGCTTACAACTCATAATGTCGTCGGTGCTCTCTCAAGTGGGCGGGACGCTGAAACGGGTCAAAAAAAGCCTGGGGCGGATTTTCAAAAAGTCCTCGAAGCGTTCCTCCAAGTTGAAGAACCATACCTTCATGTTGTTAGACCTGAGACCGGGCGCTGGGAATATGCTGGGGGCATATTGGGAGTACGATCCTCCATGGCTTGGATCGTTTGGGATGCTCAATTATGTTCAGCCGAACATAATTGAGCTAATGTAAAGCTAAGAAAAATGTTGAGTCACCTCCCTGAAGTGTAGTAAAGCCAGCAAGAATGCTCCTGCTGGCTTTACATTATTCTGTGAAATTATTTAGTTGGAATATAGAGCTGAGTCAACCATTGCATCAAATTTTCGTCATCCGTCCAAGAGAGCTGCTGGTCACTAAGCTGCTGCGGATGCACTTGCTCCAACAGCTTTTGCTTCATTTTAATGTTCAGCCGGGCATACACCTCGGTAGTTTTAATGTCAGAATGCCCTAACAGGTCTTTTATATATTGTAAATCTACACCAGCCTCTAACCAATGCATCGCTCGGCTGTGTCTGAAAACATGAGGATGGACCCGCACTGGGAACAAATCAGGCTTCTCCTTCTGTGCAAGGGAAACATATTTCTGTATGATGTAGTAGACACCGCCCCGTGTCAGAGAAGCCTTGCTTCTGTTGCAAAAAAGCGGGGCATCTATATCACATTGGCGATATCGGGATTCCTCAGTCAGATAATCCTTCAATATCTTTGCAGGTACAGGAAGAACTGGTATATCTCGGAACTTTCTTCCCTTACCTTTTAGATGTACAACGGCCCATTTTTTATCAAAACGGATATCACCAAAGCGAAGGTTAGCGATTTCAGATGCACGAGCAGCAGATTCATAGATTAAGGTCAAGAAGGCAAAGTCACGCCGTCCCTCACGCGTTGTAAGGTTCGGCTGTCCCAAAATAGTTTGGATGGCTTCTTCCGAAAGATGCGGGACAACCCTTTGCTCACATTTCTTCGGAGGAATTTCCCGGATCTGTTGGCATAGCAGTACAAAGCCTGGATCTTCATACTGCAGGAACTTAAAAAACGCATTGATTGCTGCTCGCCGTTGGTTCCTTGTCGTAATAGAGTTACCTTTCTCCTGTTCCAGCCACCGGAAAAAAGCATCAATTAGCTCCCTATTGAAATCGCTAACTTCCAGCTTATCTCTTCGAATTTTGCGTTCCCGTTCACAGAAATCCAGCAGCAAGGACATTGCGTCTCGATAGGATTGAATTGTTTCTTGGCTTAGTCCCCTTTCAGATGGTAAATACTCAAAGAAATATCTTGATAACGTTTTGGCAAAAAAAGTCGGTCCACGATTAGCCATCCTGCAATCCCTCGCTTTCCGTGGCAAAGTCAAACGGAGCATACATGCCGCCCAAATTCTGTTCACAAATATCCATGATATGGGGGAAGGATTGTGCGGTCAGGCGGAGATAGTACTGGGTGGAACTAATCGATGTATGCCCAATATAACGGGAAAGAATCAGTAGATTGCTGTATATTGGGAGTCCAGCTTCAGCCCATTTTTGGATATTATGGCAACAAAATGTATGACGGAGATCATGCACGCGCGGCCCAAATTGCTTCCCCTTATATGGAATCCCCACATCCCATAAAATGCCGCGAAAGAACTTTCCAATGGTGGATTTTGTATAAGGGGTCCCGCCCTTTGCATAAAAGAACGGCGTTGATTCGACAGTGTTTTTATGAACAGCCTGCGAATATTTTCTACATTCTTCCGTCAATGTGGCAGACATTGGGACAATCCTCTCGCGGTCATTCTTTCCGTGCCGTATGTGCAAAATTCCGTCTTTCAAATCCACATCGTTTTTTAGTAATGCCAGCGCTTCAGAAATTCGAAGGCCACAGCCATAGAGTACGCGAAATAAGAGTGGCATAGTAAGATGTCGGTTAGGGGATAGGTTACTCGGAGAAAGTGAGTCAAGTCGTTCAAAAATGAGATGTAACTCATCCGTTGAAAAAATATAGGGTACGTGTTGTTCTCCGCATTTGGGAAGGGCCGGAAGTAGGTAGGATGGATAACCTTGTTTGCACAGATATTGGGCAAACCTCTGCATCTCACTCACTCGGCTATATCGGGTGGCGTCTGCCTCATTTGGGCGCTTCTTGCACCATGTCAAGGCAATCTCTTTCGTAATTGTGTAACTCTGAATCTCATAATCTTTACAAAAATTATCGAATAGCCGCAGCAGTTTGGCCTGCTGGTTGTAGTCCAGACCAGATGCCCTTTTTTGTGCCACATAGGATTCGCATATTGGAGCAAATGGTCCTGTAAAGAAGGGCTTCTTACTCATAGAAGCACCTCCAATGCACATCGTCTCAGCATTTCTGTATTGAGGCTAACGTATACCTGTGTGCTTTCCGGTGTGGCATGACCCAGCGTTTGCGCAATGTCCGTTAATTCTGCTCCATTTTTCAGCATGGAGGTAGCGACACTGTGTCGGAAGCTGTGCATCCCAATCGGTTTATCCGTAGAGACATGAATACCTGCTTTAGAAACGAGTTTGGAAACCAACCTTTGCATAGAACCGTTCATGACATCAAACGGTGCGAGGTGCCGGACAAATATACATGGGCAGTCTGTCTCTGGGCGGCCATGCTGGAGGTAATCAATGATTGCCCAGCCAACATCTTCGAGTAACGGAAGTTCTAAGGGTATCCCTGTTTTTTGCTGATAAATTAAAATCCGCTTATTTTTCCAGTCAATATTCTCGAATCGAAGTAGCCGCACGTCACTGATGCGCAGCCCCAGCCGAGTGACCAACAATAGAATTGCATAGTTCCGCTTTCCCAATGGGTTAGATCGGTCTACCTGAGCCAGAATGCACTCTACCTCATCAGGTGAGAAAACCGTAGGCAGGCGATACTTATGTGTCCGTCTGACACAGGGCAAGGCATTGGCGTGGCTGATATGATGGTAGCCTTTGGTCAATGCGTAATCAAACAGCTTGCCTAAGATGCGAATTGTTGCCGCAACCGTACCGGGAGAAAATCCAGTCAAAGATTCAATATAAGTATTTACATGGTGCAGCTCAAGCTGGTGGAAATGCTCAATGCCGGACTCCAGTAGAAAATACTCAAAGCGAAATAGCCTGCTCCGCCAAGTCCTGATAGAACCTTCAGCCACTTGGTTTTGGCGCAAGCTGTCCAAAAAGCCTTCAAATAGCTCCTTATAGGCTGGAGAAAAGCCCTTCAAGGTGATACTTGATTGCTTAAAGACCATCCCATACTGTAAATAATCGTCCAACATATGAATAGCCCGGCTGACATTCTGAGATATATCCCTATCGCCAAGATCGGCACCATATCGTTCCCAGACAAATCTCCGCTCTAAATCCACGGTGAACTCAGTTGCCTGATGCGCTTCGCAGTATACAATCAACTCCTTCCATGTCGCGTCTAACCTTAAAATCGTGCTTTCACTGTAGCCAAGTTCCGCCAGATGCAATTTTAACTCATCAACTGTCTTGACGAGCCATTTCTTTGGCGGGCCTGTGTACTCCATTGTCATAAGCTAATACCTCCGATTCATTTGTATGGCAATTGCCACCACTTAAATTATAGGGGGTTATATTTAGCAGAACAATATAATGTGTTTTGTCTATTCTTGTTGAAAACAGGCTTAGCGTGACGTATAATATTTCCACAATAAAGCAAATGAAACGAGGTGTTATCATGGCCCAAATTGATTATTATAGAACCACTTTGCTCAAAAAAAGGGAGGAGTTGGCAAAACTAAATCAAGATTTAGCTCGTGAGCAGGCTAAAATTGCTCCTTTACAGAAAAAAATTATATCTGCTAAAAGCGCAATCAATCGAACAAAAAGCGATTCCACAATAAAATCCAGGCTTTCAGAGATTGACCGTGCGGAAAAGTCTATTGCCGACATACAAAAGAAATGCGGCGATATTCAAGCAAAAATAGCACAAAAAGAGAAGGAATATGCTACTGCCGACAAAAACTATCGAAATGAAGAAGCTAAGCTCAATAAAAAAGCAGCTGATGATGAAAAGAAACGTCTTCAGCAGTCTGCTCGGCAATCAGCCGCGATGGAGCAGGCTATACGGCGTCAAGAGCAACATCAGGCTCAAATGCAGAGGGAAATTGATAGTATAAAGGCAATTCCTGAAAAAATAACTGTGCTTTTCTTAGCGGCAAACCCCGTTGGCACACACCAGTTGCGACTTGATGAAGAAGCTCGGTCTATACAAGAGAAGATCCGACTTTCGGAATATCGAGATTCGGTACAATTTGAAAGTCGGTGGGCCACGAGAGCTTCGGATATATTGCAAGCTATCAACGAGACAAACCCGACCGTTGTTCATTTTAGTGGGCATGGAGCAGATACGGGTGAACTTGTATTAGAAAATCCTGATGGAACCGCTAAGCTTGTGTCTGCAGATGCAATTTCTACAGCTATGGCAACAGCTTCTGATACCATCCGTTTAATCGTCTTTAATGCTTGTTTTTCAGATACTCAGGCGGCGAGTGTAGTTGAGCATATTGAAGCTGCAATCGGGACATCTGATTCTATTCCCGATGAAACGGCCTGTACATTCGCCGCACAACTCTATTCTTCTATTGGTTTTGGGCATTCTCTTAAGAAAGCATTTGACCAGGCAAAGGCAGAATTGATACTCGAGGGGATTCCTGGCGAAGATATTCCTCAACTTTATTGCCGACCTGATGTTGACCCTGATGATATGGTTCTTGTTCAGCCTAATACTTAAGGACGAGGTCTGCCATCACTATGATGGTGGACCTCATTCTTACTTGAAGAGCATATAGATAATGTAAAGCCAGCAGGATCATTCTTGCTGGCTTTACTGCATTTTAGGAGGTGACTTTACATTATTTTCTACTATACATTAGCTCAATACTGGGGTGTGCCCCAGAGTCGTAAGAGGATCTTCCTTGTGGCAGATCTTGGAGCCCCATCCTCAGCGCAAATACTATTTGAGCCGGAAAGCCTGCCTGGGCATTCTCCGTAGAGCGCGGAAGCGCGGGAAGGAGTTACCTGCAACGCTGAAGTTGGCGTTGGAAATGCAGAGCGGCCTGCGGATGATCGATTTGGTAATATTGGCGCAGATGGGGCTTATCAAGGCGTACCATATCAACCAGAGGAACGAGGGTATCGACCTGGGCGATACGGCGGGGGCGTTGATGGCGACCTCCAATTTGCAGATGCAGACGTTCGTGGCGGGCTTCTCTGCCGGTGCGGGAGCCAGTGCGGGTGGCATCGGTTACCGCGAGGGCGTTGCGCCGACACTGAAGGCCGGCGGCAGCGGAAACAGTATGCCAACCGTCCTGTGCATCAACGATCAGGGTGGCGAGCGTATGGACGTGACGGTAGATAAAACCGTCACGCTTCGGGCGCAGATGGACAACCACCAGCCGCTGGTATTTGAGAGCCACGGTATGGACGCTCGCTATCGACAGATGGGCAGTGTGGCTCCGGCCATGTCGGCACGCTACGGTACAGGCGGCAACAATGTGCCCCTTGTGGGAGAGCAGGTGTTCTGTATCACCGGCAACGCTATTGACCGCGAGCCGGAGAACGGTGGCAATGGCATCGGGTATCAGGAAAACGTATCCTACACACTGACCGGCTTCGACCGCCACGCGGTGTGCTCTGTCTCGGAGGTGGTCGGCGCACTGTGCAAAGGCGACGAAAAGGGCGCAGGAAGTCAGTATGTGGAGCAGGGCAAATGCGTTGTGGATCTCTATACCTGCGAGCCTGCCGGCGACAAGGATCTACCCATTCTGCTCATCCGCCGCCTTACGCCGTTGGAATGTGAGAGGCTGCAGGGCTTTCCGGATGGCTGGACAGATATCCCCGGCGCGTCTGACAGCGCACGATATAAGGCGCTGGGCAACAGCGTTTATTGGGACAAAGCCATTATGTTAATGATGGGCACAAAAATGGCATGAATACAAGGCTTCTTGGGATTTTACTGCACATAATACTCCACATTTCAACCTTTAATCATAGCAGCTAAAACCTTTAAAGTAAGGGCTTACTTTTTCCGCTTGTTCAAGTAGAATTGNGGACAAAGCCATTATGTTAATGATGGGCACAAAAATGGCATGAATACAAGGCTTCTTGGGATTTTACTGCACATAATACTCCACATTTCAACCTTTAATCATAGCAGCTAAAACCTTTAAAGTAAGGGCTTACTTTTTCCGCTTGTTCAAGTAGAATTGCCATTGTAATAGGAGAAATTTCTACATGAAGGGCGGTGGGTATATTGCCAAACAAGCTAATCAAAGACCTCATTGACAAAGGTGCAGTAACTCTAAAAGAACAGGGATATTCCATACGCAGTAGCGAATACACCCTATTGACATGGAAGCAATTTCAAGAGTTCTGCAATAAAAAGGGATATGAAACATATTTGCCCTCGCATAAAGATGAATTCATCACAGAACTCGGCAAGTGCACTCCACCNAGGGATATGAAACATATTTGCCCTCGCATAAAGATGAATTCATCACAGAACTCGGCAAGTGCACTCCACCTTTAAGGCAGTCCACAATTGACCGCAAAGCCGGAAGCATGAAAATGCTTGATCTGCTTGCCACCAAAGGTACATGGGGAAAGGGGATGCTCAATCCTCTGCAAGAGTTGTTGCCGGAATTCAACTCCTTTCTTGATGCGCAGGAAGAATACCTCATCAAAACCGGTTATTCAGAATGCACCAGAGAAACGATGCGAAATTATATCTCCGTAGTTATGCGGTACTTTCAGAATGCTGGTATAACAAAGCTGGAAGAACTTAACAGCTCACATGTCTCGGCATATCTGCTGACACTGAGAGGCCATGCAAAAAGTACAGTGCGTTGTGAACTCAGCCGACTGCGGAAGTTCCTGTCGTATCTGTATCTGCTTGGATATACATCCGAAAATCTTGCACCTCATGTACCTGAATATCGTCTGGGACAAGCACAGAGCATAATTAANGAGGAAATCAATGCAGTATTGGAAACCGTGAACAGAGCCAGCCCAAAAGGAAAACGAGACTATGCTTTCATTACTATTGCCGCTGAACTTGGTGTGCGAAGCAAAGATATCTGCAATTTGAAGTTGTCCGATATTGACTGGAAGCTTTGTTCAATCTCCTTTGTGCAAAGCAAGACGGGCAAGCCGAACACACTTCCTCTCAGCGAAAAAGTGGGATCTGCTATTATTGACTACCTGCATATTCGTCCGCAAACAAAATGCGAATACCTGTTTGTCAGTTTGAACCCTCCATATGGCAAGATGAAATCAATCCATTCAGCGTTCCATAGGTATGTCGCGCGTTCANAGTTTGAACCCTCCATATGGCAAGATGAAATCAATCCATTCAGCGTTCCATAGGTATGTCGCGCGTTCAGGGGTAAAAGTGCCAATTCATGCGCATCACGGCCTGCATTCTCTTCGGGCAACCGTTGCGACAAAACTGCTATCTGCCGATGTGTCTCCAGATATCATTTTTTCATTTCTTGGCCATTCGGACCGCGAATCTCTGGGACATTACATCCGTCTGGATATTGAAAACCTGCGTGAATGCGCCCTGTCGTTTGAGGATGGTGATCTCTTATGAGCAGAACTTACGAGTACAGAAGCGGACTGGCAAGTCAAATAAGTGCTTTTATTGCAGAAAAGCGGGCCTGCGGATGTAAGTATGAAAAAGAAGCCAAAACCTTTCAAANAAAAGCGGCCCAATGAAAAGCGTAAAAATCAAAAATGGCGGCTTAATTTCACAAAACGCTTTGCCAAATATCTTCAATTGAATGGCTATGCCGCGTACTACCCCGAACTTACCATTTCATCTCGAGATGATGCTGACTTTTCTCCCTGCATTTTTACGAGCGATGAGTTGGCACGTATTATGAAATATTTTGAAACGATGGTTCCAAGCAGGCAATGCCCTACTGCGCACCTTGTCTTTCCTTTGCTGTTTAAGACTCTGATCTGCTGTGGATTACGTGCCGGAGAGGCAACCCGGCTCCGTGTAAAANCCCTGCATTTTTACGAGCGATGAGTTGGCACGTATTATGAAATATTTTGAAACGATGGTTCCAAGCAGGCAATGCCCTACTGCGCACCTTGTCTTTCCTTTGCTGTTTAAGACTCTGATCTGCTGTGGATTACGTGCCGGAGAGGCAACCCGGCTCCGTGTAAAAGATGTAGATCTTATAAACGGCGTTTTGCAGATTTGGGAAACAAAGCATGACAAACCAAGATATGTTCCTCTGTCTAAAAGTCTGTGGGCGGACTACGAACAATATTTTGAAGAAATCCATGCGGAAAGTTCTGGTAACAACTATTTCTTCCCCAATCCCCGAAAAAGCTGCTACCATACAACCACAGTCT
>NZ_JBMGPW010000019.1:0-7177 GCF_049060325.1 Vescimonas sanitatis
GGTGCTGCTGTTCGGCGCCTCCAACATCGGCCGTGACCTGGCCCCCCGCTGCGCGGCTCGCCTGCACACCGGTCTGTGCGCGGACTGCACCCACCTGGACATCGACATGCCCAACTACAAGGGCTTCCTGAAGGAAGCTTCCACCCTGCCCGAGGAGCGCATCGAGAAGCTGGGCACCGTGATGATCAACCGCGAGCCCCACGATGTGTCCCGCGACCTGAAGATGACCCGTCCCGCTTTCGGCGGTCACCTGATGGCGTCCATCATTTGCCCCCGCTTCCGCCCCGCTATGGCGACCGTTCGCCCCGGCGTTATGAAGAAGCGCGAGTGCAAGAAGAACGTGGAGATCCNGAGCCCCACGATGTGTCCCGCGACCTGAAGATGACCCGTCCCGCTTTCGGCGGTCACCTGATGGCGTCCATCATTTGCCCCCGCTTCCGCCCCGCTATGGCGACCGTTCGCCCCGGCGTTATGAAGAAGCGCGAGTGCAAGAAGAACGTGGAGATCCTGCATCCCGCGTTCGCTCTGGAAGCCGCTGACATCAAGACCGAGGTCGTGGATACCGTTAAGGCCGCCAAGAAGCTGGTTGACCTGATCGGCGCTGACTTCATCGTGTCCGTTGGCCGTGGTATCTCCAAGGACGTGGAGGGCGGCATCAAGCTGGCCGAGGAGCTGGCTGAGGTCCTGGGCGGCGTCGTGGGTTCCTCCCGCGCCNGGACGTGGAGGGCGGCATCAAGCTGGCCGAGGAGCTGGCTGAGGTCCTGGGCGGCGTCGTGGGTTCCTCCCGCGCCTGCGTGGACGCCGGCTGGATCTCCGCTGACCATCAGGTCGGCCAGACCGGCAAGACCGTCCATCCCAAGGTCTACATCGCTCTGGGTATCTCCGGCGCCATCCAGCACAAGGCTGGTATGCAGGACTCCGAGTGCATCATCGCCGTGAACAAGAACGACACCGCCCCCATCTTCGAGGTGGCTGACTACGGTATCGTCGGCGATCTGTTCAAGGTCGTNTCGCTCTGGGTATCTCCGGCGCCATCCAGCACAAGGCTGGTATGCAGGACTCCGAGTGCATCATCGCCGTGAACAAGAACGACACCGCCCCCATCTTCGAGGTGGCTGACTACGGTATCGTCGGCGATCTGTTCAAGGTCGTCCCCGAGCTGATCGAGTCCATCAAGGCTGCCAAGGCTGCGAAGTAAAACTCATTTTGCGTTTCTTCGTTCCTGTTGGCAGGTGCGCCCGGATCTATCGGCACCTCCTTCACAACACAAATGCTCTTCTTACCACCACCTTGAATCTCCGGCACCTGCCAACAGGACAAAGAAATACGATTCTCTCTGGAAAGCGAGGACGCCAAAAGGCGTCTTCGCCTTCTCTGAAAAGACCCAGTTAAATGCGTAAGTCCGGATGTTTTTGGACTTACGCATTTTTTGATTGTATCTACAAGTAAAAAGCCCGGAAATCAGGCTATGCTCCTCGTAACAGAGAATAGCACGGCGGGTAATACCCTGCACCCGCGCTAACTCTCCGGCGGAAAATAAGTCGCGGTCCTTTTTTCATAAAATGCTCTCCGAAATGTAAAAAGGTCTTGCATCGCACGTTAACGTACGGTGTATAATCATGCTGCATGAAAAAGAGAGAAAAGCCACCACGGTGACAGGCTCCATTCCCGGTGTGACCGCACCCACTATCACCTACAAAAAGGGCAATGAAACTCTGACCGCCGCCCCCGCCGACGCGGGCGATTATACCGCCAGCATCACGCTGGGCGAGGGTGAAAATGCCAAGACCGCCAGTGTGGAGTATAGCATCGAAAAAGCTACGCCCACGGCGGAGAACTTCAGCTTCACCGCTCCGACTGATTTAATCTATTACGGTAAAGCAAAGACTGCAGCCATCGCGCCCAACACCGGTATCACCGGCATGGGCGATGTCTCGGTCAAATTCGGTCGGGACGGCAGGGAAGTGCAGAATCCCACCAATGCGGGCACCTACACCGTCAAGATCGCCGTGATCGAGGGCACGAACTATGCTACCGCCTCCGAACTGACAGCGGAGAGGTGGAAGTTCACCATCGCGCGTAACACCACCGAGCCGACGGTAACGTTGAGCGGTGACACGACCTACACCGGCGGGCAGATCAAACCCACGGTAACTGTGATAGTCAGAGAGACCACGCTGGTAGTAGGTCAAGATTATACCGTCACCTATGGTGAAAACAAGAATGCCGGTGAGAACGCCGGTTCCGTGACCGTTAAGGCAATGGGCAACTATGAGTTTACGGACAAAACCGAGAATTTCTCCATCGGCAAGAAAACGCTGACCGCGGCTGATCTGGAATTCACCACGGCAGCACCTTCACCAAGGTTTATGACGGAAAGGACACCTGCGAAACCGCCACGGTGCAGATCAAGGACAACGCCAAGGTGAACGCGGGCGATACCTTTCCTACCGTCAGAGGCAGCTGTGTCTACAACAGCGCAAATGTGGAGGAAGCCAACACAGTGACCTTCACCACCAAGGCGGCAGAGAGCGAAAACTACAGCCTGCCCGTGCTCACCGTGACGCACGGCGCAAGTATCACAAAGGCGACGCCGAGTTACACCGTTCTCACCGGCCTGACTGCCAAGTACGGTCAGACGCTGGCGAACATCACTCTGCCTAAACAACTACGGTTGCGGGTAGTTACAAATTAGACAAAAGTTGCGTATAACATCTGTTATACGCAACTTTTGCTTTTTTGATATGAATACAACGTGAATCGAACCTGAAAATTGTGCAGAACAGACATAGAAAAGATACTATATTTCCATGTTTTATCTCCTGACTGAGATGATGGCATGGGAATTCTTGTTTTTAGGAGGAACAAAACATGAGAATTCCATATGGTTTTAAGAGCAATCTCATCATAACGGATGGTCTTACAGTTTGCTTGACATCACCTTATAGTATAGCGGTGCGTGAGTATGAAAGTAATGGATGAGCAGTCCTGCGCTATGTGAGAAACGATTCGTTAGGATGGTTGCAAGGACTGCGATACATTACACCAGCGCATCCGCAAGACGTTTGGGTTTCTGGACTACTTCGGAGAAAATTGGGACGCCATGTAGGGTTGCCTGGCAGAAGTGTTTTGGCAACCGGTGCAAAGACACATTATTGTGGAAGGCGTTGCCTCCATGCCCCAAGAATTGCGGGAGTATGCAGCTCCGATGCAGGAGATTTGCAACAATCTTCAGGAGAAATGTCCTTGGGCCTCGGCTACATACCGTTGAACGCAGGTACAACAAAACCTGCGGGCAACTACACTCGCTCCAAAAGCCCATGGCTTTTGGAGGTTGTCCTTTGCCGCAATTGACAAATACGGCTGTCCCATGGTACAATGAAAATCCAAAATAAGTGTGGATTTTTCTGGAGCATTGCCTTCATTTTTCGCCACGCATCCGACAGGGTGTGCGGCGTTTTTCATTAAAGGGGACGACGGATGAACGTATTTTGCCAGCTCATAGGGTTCGGCGCACTGATCGCCATGGGTCTCAGCTACTGGCAGGATGACAAGCGTACCATCTTGCTGTGGCAGGTGGTGGCCAACCAGATCTTCGCCATCCACTACACGCTGCTCCACGCACGCTCCGGCGCACTGTGCAGCTTTTTCCAGATTGCCGTGCTGCTGCTTTTCCTATTGCAGGAGAAATTCAACTGGAGTAAACTGGTCACCGCGATACCCATCGTGGCAGTATTTCTGCTGATTGCCGTGGTGACCTATGAGACGCCAGTGACGGTACTGCCCATCGTGGCATCGTTAGCGGCGATGCTGCCGTTCTTCCAGTCCAGACAGCGGGTGATACAGGTGGCGGGCATTGCCAGCGGCCTGTCGTGGCTGGTGTATGTCATTGCGGTACACAACGCCGCAGAGGACGTGGTGGGGGGGGAACGGGAGCTGACAGCTCGCTTTATCTGTGAGACAGCAGCGCTTGTCCGTGTTTACGAGGTGCTCGGCGGAGCTTGATCAAAAAAGTTTTTAAGTCCAAATGCAATAAAACGCCCTTTCCGTGCATTACACGGATGACAGGAGAAAAAGCCCATGCTCAGTATGCTGATGACAACCGAATATGTGCCGGCAGAGGATCGACACGAGCTGCAGCAGTTGTTGCTCCACATTGCCGGCGGGGAGCGTGAAGCGCTGGCGGAGCTGTATCAGCGCACGCGGACGGCGGTGTACGGTCTTGCGCTGTCCTACCTCAAAAACGCCCACGATGCGCAGGATCTCACGCAGGATGTCTATGTGCAGGTGTGGGACTGCGCGGCGCAGTACCGCCCCACCGGCTCGCCCATGGGATGGCTGCTGACCGTGTGCCGCAGCCTGTGCCTGATGCGCCTGCGGCGGGAGGAACGCCATGCCGCCCTCAGCGAGGAGGAATGGAACGCCATTCCCGCGCAGGAGTGCGGACTGGACGCCGACGAGCGCGCGCTGCTGCAAGGCGCATTGGCAAACCTTAGCGATGAGGAGCGGCGCGTTGTGCTGCTCCACGCGGTCACGGGTATGAAGCACCGGGAGATCGCGGCGCTGCTGGAGCTGCCGCTTCCTACCGTCCTGTCGAAATATCACAGAGCATTGAAGAAGATGCGAAGCTGTCTGGAAGGAGATGACGCCCGATGACCAATGAAAAGATGGAGCAGCGTCTGGCTTCGGCGGTGGAAAAGACCGCGCCGGACGATATGAGCGGCGTTCTCTCCCGCTGTGAAGCGCGGAAAGGAACGGTCATTCCCATGACAACAAAGAAAACGGTAAATCGAAAATGGACAACTCTGGTAGCCGCCTGCCTTGCGGTGATGCTGCTGTGCGGCGGAGGCATGTTCTATCAGCAGGCCCATGCGGTGGCGTCCGTGGTGTCGCTGGATGTGAACCCCAGCATCGAGCTGAAGGTCAGCAGGAACGAAAAGGTGCTCGTCTGTACCCCGCTCAACGAGGATGCCAAGGCCATCCTTGCGGATATGAGCAACGGTGCTGACCTCAAGGGTGCAAAGCTGGACGTGGCGGTGAACGCCATCGTGGGCAGCCTCGTACGAAACGGCTATCTCGACAGCATTTCCTCCGCCATCATGATCTCGGTGGAGGACAAGGATGCAGCCCGCGCGGAAAAGCTCCAGCGGGAGCTGACCAGCGCCGTGGACGGTGTGCTGCAGACCAGCGAAGCGAAGGCCGCCGTCCTGACGCAGACGCTGACGCAGGATGCGGCGCGGGAGCAGCAGGCCCGGGAAAACAATATTTCCACCGGCAAGGCGGCGCTGGTGAACTCCGTCCTCGCCATCAACCCGTCGCTGAAGTTTGACGCGCTGGCAAAGCTCTCGGTGGAGGAGCTCAAGGACCTTGCGGAAGCGGGCGCGCCCGCCATGCCCGTCGGTAAGGATGCCGCCGCTTACGCCGCGGAGCAGTATGCCGGGACAACGGCGCTTGATTCCGTTACGGCTGAGGTCGATTCCGAGCTGGACGAATTCCCCGCGCACTACGAGGTGGAGCTGCACACAGCATGGGGTGAGTTTGAGTATCTGGTGGACGCCTACACGGGGAAGGTGCTCAGCGGGCAGAAGGACTTGCTGACCACGGCCCCTGTAGGGGACGAGACGGCAAAGCCTACTGTGCCCACCGGCGACATCGGTCACGCCAAGGCGAAGTCCATCGCCTTGAACCACGCGGACGTGAGCGAGAACAAGGCGTATGACATGGAGATCGAGCTGGACGATGAGGACGGCACGCTCGTCTATGAGGTCGAGTTCAAGTTCGGCGGCATGGAGTACAGCTACGAGATCAACGCCGCCACCGGCGCGATCCTCAAGCACGAGGCAGAGTTGGATGGCTGAAAGAAAAGGCGCGAGCCGCTGCAATACAGCGGCTCACGCCTTTTTACGGGTTATACAGGATCATGTGCAGAATGGTGGTTTGGTCGGAGATGTTGCGGTAGGCGTGGGTGGTGTCGCCCTGAAAGCGGACGCTTTCGCCCGCCTGAACGACGATGGCCTTCTGATCAGCCGTGATTTCGATTGCACCGGCGAAAAGGGTGACAAACTCGGTGGTACCCCGCAGATGCGGCTCTGACTGCCAATGGCTGCCGGGAGCCAGCTCCATATAGTAGACGGAGAACTTCCGGTTTTCGTCGTCCGGAAAAAGGCAGTAAGGAGATGCATTGAAGATTATCAAAAACCTGATTTCGACCTTGCAAT
Source organism: Vescimonas sanitatis (assembly GCF_049060325.1). Lineage (NCBI taxonomy): Bacteria > Bacillati > Bacillota > Clostridia > Eubacteriales > Oscillospiraceae > Vescimonas > Vescimonas sanitatis. Next base: position 6,219 of record NZ_JBMGPW010000019.1, read on the forward strand.
TCAGGGCATACTCCGCTATACTGATACTTGTTGATACTAATTGCAATCAGCGACGGAGGTGATTTCATGGATGCTGCGCTGTTTACCAAGATGCTGTCCGACAAAAATGTTCTGGATTTGAGAAAACTCGGCTATAAATTCCCGCAGGCCGACATCAAAGAGTTCACGGAGCTGCTGAAAAACGGTTTCTATCATTCGCTGCCGCTCAAGGATTTTTCCGGGCAGAACATCGTCTATCTGAGCAGCATTGCACAGGTGCGCCTTTCAGCCGCCAAGGTGCTTTTGACGCCGCAGAACAGCACACAGCTTTACGGCGTCAAGGCCATGGAGGAGGAGATCGTTTCCACCTTCACCATCGAGCAGNTCCGGGCAGAACATCGTCTATCTGAGCAGCATTGCACAGGTGCGCCTTTCAGCCGCCAAGGTGCTTTTGACGCCGCAGAACAGCACACAGCTTTACGGCGTCAAGGCCATGGAGGAGGAGATCGTTTCCACCTTCACCATCGAGCAGGTGGACTTCACCTGTGACAGCGTCCGCAAGATCCTCTCCGGTCTTGCTCCCACAGACGAAAGCGAAAGCCGCATTTTCGGCATGAAAAAGGGACTGGAGTTCATCAGCGACCCGGCGAATCAAATCACTGAGGAGACCATTCACCAGCTCTATGAAATGGCCATCGGNCAAGATCCTCTCCGGTCTTGCTCCCACAGACGAAAGCGAAAGCCGCATTTTCGGCATGAAAAAGGGACTGGAGTTCATCAGCGACCCGGCGAATCAAATCACTGAGGAGACCATTCACCAGCTCTATGAAATGGCCATCGGGGCCTATCTACCCGAGGAGGATCGGCTGCTGCCCGGTCATTTCTACCGGCATGACAGCGTGTATGTGATCGGCGCAAAGGTGGAGCATACGGGCTTTCCCTGGCAGGCGCTGCCGGAGCGCATGGGAGAGTTGGTCGCG
>NZ_JBMGPW010000020.1:0-3939 GCF_049060325.1 Vescimonas sanitatis
TTATATTTTGTGGTGTCAGACGGTTGTCTGCATGTCCACATTATATAAAATGAGGCCCGCTTTGTTATTCCGAAGTTTTTGCGGAGAATCCTTGTTTTACAAGACTCTATGCAATGACTTCGGAATAACTATTTTCTCGGCATAATCCTGATTATCCCGAATTCGGAATAACCAGGACCTATCAGTCGCCGGCGCCAGGGCTGGCCTTGCCGGGGAACGCTCCGGGCTATTCATGGAGCAGGTTCGCATAGTGAAAGAAATGAGGGATGCAGATGAGCGACGCGGTAGAGCAGCTCACGCTGTTCGACCTCGATACATGGTCTGGGAAAACGTCATTTATGTGTTGAAGTGCATAAGCTCCATTATGAGTTGTAAGCAATTATGAAAAGACCTCCTTCCAAAATATTGAAATTTCTTTGAGAATTAAAAAGATGCTGTGCATAATTTCCCTTTATACTGTGAGCATCACAATATAAAGGAGGCAAACTATGCACAGCAGAAAGACAGTTCCANCATTATGAGTTGTAAGCAATTATGAAAAGACCTCCTTCCAAAATATTGAAATTTCTTTGAGAATTAAAAAGATGCTGTGCATAATTTCCCTTTATACTGTGAGCATCACAATATAAAGGAGGCAAACTATGCACAGCAGAAAGACAGTTCCAATCCCTGACTTGATGAGCGCAGCAAATATGGAGTTGATCCGTCTGGACTTCAAATCGTCAACCCTCAGTCGGCATAGCAAGGAGTTCCGTAGCTTCTCCAATTATTGCAGAGAAAACGAGATTACCGCTTATGACGCAGAAACGGGACCACAATACTTCCAACACTGTTATGGTTTGGACATCGGTAACTCCACCGCAAAACTGACCAAGCAACAACTGGACACACGCTGTTCGATTCGTTTTTTGGATGACATCTTTCAATTTGGGTATGCACTGCGATACAGCCACCATGACTACACAGTGCCACGGCAATATGTCGATTTACTGGAAGAATACCTTGCATGGTGCCACAGAAATAATAGTTCTGATGGTACTATCCGTGTCAAGCGGACAAAGATACGGCAATTTTTTTGCTTTCTGGATGGGCGCGGAATAGAACTTTCAGATTTAACCGCTGCAGAAATTTCGGACTTCATGACCACCCTGTGCCGCTACCATCGTGCAACTATCCATGTATTCAGCAGCGTTTTACGTGATTTCTTCCGCTATCTCCATGAAAATGGGATATTGGACGATGACTTATCTTCAAGTGTTCCAAGGCCAAAGATCTACGTTGAAGAAAATATCCCCGAAACGTGGGCCCCAGAGGAAGTACGACAATTATTGTCCGTTATTGACCGCAGCAATGCGATTGGAAAAAGAGATTACGCGATGCTTCTGCTTGCTATTCTGCTGGGCATGAGGGCTGGAGACATCTGTGCATTGAAATTCAAAAATCTGGACTGGCACCAGAAACTGATCACCTATACACAGCAAAAAACGCAAAAGGTCAATACACTGCCTCTGCTCCCTGTAATTGGAGATGCCATCATTGACTATCTGAAAAATGGGCGGCTGGATTCTGACTGTGATAATGTGTTTATCCGCCATATCCATCCTTACGGAGAATTCCAGTCCAGCACAACTCTTTCCGAAAACCTCAAGCGATATATGAAATATGCAGGTATGACAGTAAAGAAGCGCAAAGCAGCCCATTCACTGCGTCATACTCTGGCAAGCAGCCTCTTGTATGATGGTACACCGCTTATGACGATCTCCAACATCCTTGGGCACAACAGCCCAAAAACGACCTCCGTATATACCAAAGTAGACCTTCCGGCCTTGCGGAAATGTGCATTGTCTTATGGAGAACGGAGGGAATTGATATGACTTCAAAAATGTTGTTGGAGCAGTATATGGCGGAACGTCATGCTCTTGGGTTCAGCCTGAAAACGGATGAGGGTTGTATCCGGCGCTTCCTCCAGGACTTTGCTGAGCCCGATGATGGAGAGATTTCGTTTACAAAAGAATATGTTTTAGACCATATTGGAAACAGACGGAACCTGCAAACCAATACCATCCTCAGAGATGTCAGCGCAATCAATGGATTTCTCGATTTTGTGATCCGCAAAGGCTATACAGCATATAAGATCCCTCCTAAATCTCTCCCGAAAGAAAACCGCAATTTTAGAGCCTATATTTTTACGGACGACGAGATTGAGCGGATGCTGACTGCAGCGGATCATGTGCCATTTACGGAGCAGAACCCTGCACGAAAATACCAGATTCCTGTTATGTTCCGAATCTTATTCAACTGCGGATTGCGTACTTCTGAATTGCTTAAACTGCGCATGTGCGATGTAAACCTCAAAGAAAATGTGTTTACCATTTTGGATACGAAATTTCACAAAAACCGCTTGGTGCCATTCTCTGATACAGTTGCAGAATCCTTGACTCAATATCTGGAAATGTCCCCTCCAAAATCTACAGATTCCTTGCTTTTTCCAAGTTTGAACCCACGCAGCAACGGCGGAAGATACGGGAACAGTTGGCTGCAAGCTCAATTTCGCCAGCTCCTCAGAACGGCGGGTATTCCTTACAATGGTTCAGGAAAAGGCCCTCGGCCTCATGATATCCGCCACACATTTGCGGTACACTGTCTTAACAACTGGGTCCTTTCGGGTGAAGATCTTACCGCTGCGCTACCCGTACTTTCACGGTATCTTGGACATAATGGACTGACCGGCACGCAAAAATATCTTCAATTGACGGCGCAAATGTACCCAGATATTGTTGCCAAATTAGAAGTGCAATTTGGTGGTCTCATTCCCCAGATGGAGGTGTCCAATGAAAGCATCTGACTTCTCCAAATTTTTGACGCAGTACCTTACACACTATCTGCCCGTCCAGAGAAATCTGAGCAGCAATACAATTCGTTCCTACCGGGATACGTTTAAACTCCTCCTGATTTTTTGCAGAGACGAGAAAGGCTTTAATATTGCAAAGCTGAATCTGGCCAAGTTGGACAAAAAGTGTATAGAGGACTTCCTTCTGTGGCTGACTAATACCAGAGGTTCTTCCCCATCTACTTACAACCAGCGCCTTTGCGCCATTCACGCTTTCTTTGATTATGTTATGACCGAAGAACCGACGTATATGGAGCAGTGCATTTTAATCCTCAAAATTCCAAGCATGGTATCTCCCGACCCGCCCGCGCAGTACTTAACGCCAGAAAATTTGAAACATTTATTGTCTATGCCGGATACCTCTACTCCTAAAGGACGGAGGCATCTTGTCTTGCTAACTGTTTTGTATGATACAGCAGCTCGTGTTAGTGAACTTGCGGATATTTGTATGCGGGATGTGCGATTAGATTTCCCAGCAGTTATTACTCTGCATGGAAAAGGCGGGAAGATTCGTACAGTGCCTCTCATGAAACCGACTACTGAATTGTTACGTAGTTACCTTGAGGAAAACCACATTGATTTGCGACGAAACCCAGATATGCCCCTGTTTTGGAATGGAAGCAGACACAAACTGACCCGTTCTGGAATTACATACATCGTCCAGAAATATGCAGATATGGCACGGGAAACTGCCTCTGGGATGCCTACCAAAATCTCGCCTCATATTTTTCGCCATACGAAAGCCATGCATATGGTACAGGCCAATGTTAATCCGGTCTTTATTAAAGATCATCTGGGACACGCCGACATCTCTACCACTGAGGTCTATGCCAGAGCAGACAATGAAGCCAAGCGAGCTGCTTTGGAGAAGGCTACAGCCCATCTTGATCTACCGAAAGCATCTCAGTGGGAACAGGATGCTGAGTTGATTGAATGGCTGTCCTCGCTTGGCTAAAACTCCAAAATATTATGCACAGTGAAACAGAGTAAAATGCTCTGTTTCACTGCTTTTTATGGAGGTGCTATACATAATTGATTTCTGTTCATAA
>NZ_JBMGPW010000021.1:0-3334 GCF_049060325.1 Vescimonas sanitatis
TAAAGGCACAGCCGCAGGGGCGCGTGGTCGGTAAGCTGCCGCACAAAATGCAGCAGATCGCCCCGGTTGGTATTCTCCGGGCACAGCCTGTCCCACCATTGCGCCGCAAAGTGACGGCGGCTTCTGCCTTTGAATACGCCGGCATTTTGCAGAATACCCGCCAGAAAGCCCACCAGCCCCCATGTGAACATCTGCCACGGCGTCCACGGCCCCTGTCCGAAAATGAAGTTGCTGACAAAGGCGGTCAGCGCGCCGGTAAGAAAGCCCGCCTCCGGCCCGAAGGCCACCGCCGTGATGATAATGATGGCGGAGCAGGGCTTGAAGTTGGGCAGCGGGATGATCTCAAACACGGTGCGGCCTACCACGGCAATGGCCGCCATCACCGCGATCGGCACCAGCTCACGGGCCTGGGGCTTCTTCTTATCGAATACCAGTATGAAGGGGATGGCGGACGCCAGCAGGAACAGCAGGCCCAGCAGAATATCCGAGTTTAATATGATGTAGTCCCAGAAGGTGCGTGACCCCACCGGATTGACCGCGGGACGGTGGCTATGGTAATAGCCGAAGGCCGCCATCAGGGCGGGCAGCACCAGAAGGATCACCCACGCGGCGGCTCTGGTTCTTTTGCTGACAAAGAGCTTCGACACGACGCGATCACCTCCTCGCAGGTAATGTCCATGGGGAAGTGCTCCGCCGCGATACGGTTGGCGTCGGTGGTATAGAACCGGTTTCCGGCAAAGAAGTCGTGGGGCTCGCCCTCGGAGAGCAGCAGCCCGTCAAACATCAAGGCGCAGCCTGTGGCGTACCGGGCGGCAAACTCCACATCGTGGGTCACGATCAGGATGGACGTGCCTTCCCGGCACAGCGTCAGCAGCAGCTGCGCCAGCTCCGCCTTGGCATAGGCGTCCAGCCCTTTGGTGGGCTCGTCCAGCAGCAGCACCGTGGCCTCCCGCAGCAGCAGCTTGCCCACCGCCAGACGCTGGGTCTCACCGCCGGACAGGTCGTAGGGATGCCGCGATAGCAGCGGCGTCAGCTCCAGCCTCTCCGCCATGTGCATGGCTCTGGATTTGTCCTGACCGGCGCTGTCCAGTAGCTCCTTCTCCACCGTGTCGGCCACAAACAGCGACCGGGCGTTCTGGGGCAGCATACACAGCCGCTGCCCCTTTGCCAGCTTCACCTTGCCACGATAGGGCTTCCGAAAACCGGCCAGTGCCTGCATCAGCGTGGTCTTGCCCGCGCCGTTGCCGCCCAGCAGGCACAGCAGCTCCCCCTGATGAAGCGTTACATCCGTGCCCCGCAGGATGTCCTTGCCCTTTTCGGTATAGCGGAACCAAAGCTCCTTGCCCTCTAAAACGGTGGGGTGCTTTGTTTCTTTTTCGGTTTTTGTGTCCTCAGGTACGGTAGTATCTTCCGCGATGGGCAGCAGCCGCTCCAAGCGGCGGCGGCCGTCCCGTACCGTCAGGGGCAGCTCGTCCACCTGCTCCAGCTCACTGAAGATACGGACGGCGGCGGGAAGTCCGAAATAGATACGGCTCTTTTCCACGCTTCCGGACAGCTGCTGCGCGATCTCAGCCGGCGCACCGTCTGACAGGATACGCCCCTGATCCATGGTCACCACACGGTCGGCGGCGGGGAATACCTCGTCCAGCCGATGCTCCGTCAAAAGGATAGCTACGCCCAGCTCGCGGTTGATCCGCTGCACGGTGGCAAGCAGATTGCGGGCCGCCAGCGGATCCAGCATGGAGGTGGGCTCGTCCAAAATCAACAGCTTCGGCCCCATCGCCAGCGCCGAGGCCAGATTCATCAGCTGCTTCTGGCCGCCGGACAGCTCCGTGGTCTTGGCGCGGAACCACGGCTCCATGCCGAAAAAAGCGGCCATCTCCGCCACACGGCGGCGGATCACCGGCACGCTCAGTGCCATGTTCTCAAGACCGAAGGCCAGCTCGTGCCATACGAAGTCGGTGACGATCTGGTTATCCGGATTCTGCTGCACGAAGCCGATCTCCGCCGCAGCGGTCATCTCCGGCAGTTGGGAAAGAGGCGCGTCCTTATAAAAGGTCTCGCCGGCCCTTGCCCCCACGGGCAGCAGGCCGGGCTTGGCATGGCGCAGCAGCGTGGTCTTGCCGCAGCCGGAGGGGCCGCACAGCACCACATACTCGCCCTTATGTATCTCCAACGAGACGTCGTCCAGTGCCCGCGTGTCAGCCAGCGGGTAGGAGAAGCTCAGGTGTTCAAACCGTAAGAGCGCCATCTGATGGCCTCCTTTGTTTCAAGAATACCGGGCAGGAACATCAGCACGGCGTAGAACGCGAACATGGTATAGCTGGCACTGCCCAGCAGCACCGGCGTCATGGCGGGATAGAACTCCATATACCCGTGACCGAAGGCGCGGGCGGTGATGCAGACGCCTGCCACTGCCAGAATGAGGCCCAGCGTCCGAGCGTCCCGGCCATCGAAGCGGAACAGGTGGAAGGTGGTGCGCCGCTTGGCACCATAGCCCCGGGCTTTCATAGAGTCCGCCGTCTCCACCGCCGCCTCCATGCTCATGGTCAGCAGCACCGACAGGTTCCGCAGGGCACTGCCCAGCCTTTGCAGTAGCCGCGTGCCCTCCTCCTGCAACATGGCCTGAGACTGACGGATCTCGCGGCGATTCTGCTGAAGCTGTGGGATGAACCGCAGCGTCATGGTGATCAGCAGCGACGTACCGGGAAAGGGCTTGCCGAACAGGTACAGGAACTTATCCGAGGTCATGACCTCCTGATAGCAGGTAAACCACATAATGACCGCGCACAGGGAGCAGCCGGACACCAGACCGTAGCACACCGCCTCCAGCGTGTACCACAGGTGATTGATGGTAAAGAGCATGGTCACGCCCCGATGGTTGAACAGCGGATTGGCAAGGGCAATCAGCAGAAACATAGGCCCCACAAACCGCATGGTGTGGCCGTAGGCCCTCCAGCCCCGCAGCCGGATGGAAAACCAGCTGGCGCCCAGGAACGACAGCGCCACCGTGACCGGGTGCATACACCCCAGTGTCAGGCCCAGCACCAGCACGAAGTACGCCATACTGACCGCCGGATGCAGGTTCCCGAAGAAACGCATCCGGGTATCAGTCATGGTTATCCTTCCATTCCTTGCCGTAGCCGTAGGGATCTCCGTTTTCCAGATCGCAGCCAAGGTCGCAGGTGTAATTCCACTCAATGACCTCGCCGGGCTTGACAAAGTACACGCCGCAGCCGTAGTTGGGATACCAGTCGTTGACACAGTACATCCAGCCGCTCCAACGGCCGCCGTCAAACTCATAAAGGTTGTTGATGCCATCCACATAGCAGCC
>NZ_JBMGPW010000022.1:0-1420 GCF_049060325.1 Vescimonas sanitatis
CGGTTGATCATCACGGTGCCCAGCTTCTCGATGCGCTCCTCGGGCAGGGTGGAAGCTTCCTTCAGGAAGCCCTTGTAGTTGGGCATGTCGATGTCCAGGTGGGTGCAGTCCGCGCACAGACCGGTGTGCAGGCGAGCCGCGCAGCGGGGGGCCAGGTCACGGCCGATGTTGGAGGCGCCGAACAGCAGCACCTCGGGCTTCAGCTCCTCAACGGCCTCCACGATCACCTTGGTGTAGGCATCGGTGGTGAAGTCCTTCAGCAGGGGGGAGTTGTACACGTACACCTTGTCGGCGCCGTACTCGCCCAGCTCGGCGGCGATGCCGTCAACGTTGTCGCCCAGCAGGATGCCGCACAGCTCGACACCCAGCTCATTGGCCAGCTTCCGGCCCTCGGAGATCAGTTCGAAGGTGGTGGGCATCATCACGCCCTGACGCTGCTCGCAGAACACCCATACGTTCTTGAAGGCAGCGGTATCAGCACTATTAAAAGCCATTTTCTTTTCTCCTTCCTTAGATGATGTGCTTGGCGGCCAGGATGCCGGCCAGCTTGTCGGTGGTAGCCTTGTCAGCGCCCTCGAGCATCATGCCCGCGCCCTTCTGAGGAGGCGTGAAGGAGGTCAGAATATTGGTGGGAGAACCGGCCAGACCGATGGTGCTCTTGTCGATCAGGGGGTGATCCTTCAGGGTCTCGTAGGTCATAGTGACCAGAGGCTTGCTGTAGCACTCGAACGCGCCGCCCACGGACAGGTAACGCGGGGTGTTCAGCTCCTTGATGCAGGTGATCATGCAGGGAGTCTTGACCTTGATGGTCATGTAGCCGTCCTCCAGCATGCGCTTGACGGTCAGGGTGTCGCCGTCCTTGGTGATCTCGCCGGCATAGGTGACCTGGGGCAGATGCAGCTTCTCAGCGATCTGGGGACCCACCTGTGCGGTATCACCGTCGATGGCCTGACGGCCAGCCAGGATGATGTCGTCCTTCTCGATGCCGTAGGTATCGATAGCGGCAGCGATGATCTGGGAGGTAGCGTAGGTATCGGAACCGCCGAACTCACGGGCGGTGACCAGAACACCCTCGTCCACGCCCATGGCCATCAGCTCACGCAGCATACCCTCTGCGGGAGGAGGACCCATGGTGAACGCCACGACCTTGCAGCCCAGCTCGTCCTTCAGGGACAGGGCGGCCTCGACGGCGTTCAGATCGTCGGGGTTGATGATGGTCTGCATGGACGCACGGTCCAGAGTGCCATCGGGATTGACGGCCACCTTACCGGAGGTATCGGGGACCTGCTTAACAGTTACGAGAATTTTCATTTTCCTTTTACCTCCTACCTTACTTCACGCCCAGATTGCTGGCGATGACCATGCGCTGGACCTCGCTGGTGCCCTCGTAGATCTCGGTGATCTTGGCATCACGCATCAT
>NZ_JBMGPW010000023.1:0-731 GCF_049060325.1 Vescimonas sanitatis
CTCAGATGCAGCGGCTCCCGTTTTCAGCACACACAAACCGCATACTTCACACGATTCCCGTACTGTGTCGATTTGAGCAGTCCCAGTTTTTCAAACTTCAACACAAAGCTGCGGATCGTCGCGTAAGCGGCGTTCCCGAAGTCCTTTTCCAACTGCTTGGTGGAAAACTCCGCGTCGCCGTAAGCGGACAGAACAAACTCCCACAGTGCTTTCTCCTTCTCAGTGACCTGTCCGTGGGACAGGGCGATCTGAAACGCCACGGTCGTCTGTGCGGTCGGAAGCACCCCGTTCAGCTTATGATATACATTTTCGATAAAATACGCCAAAAACGGCGTTGCGTCCAGCATACCGCTGATGGTTGCGTTCTCCTCCACCAGCCTATAGGCATCATAATACCCCTTGCGGCTTTTATTGATATACTCGGAGAGCGGCACGAACAGCGCAGAGGAATATCCCTGCTGCACCAGATACCACAAATGCATCAGCCGTGCCATTCTGCCGTTGCCGTCAAAGTACGGATGCAGATACGCCATGTAGAAGTGGATCAGCGCCGCTTTCAGCAGGTCGTTGATCTCAGAATCCTCGCGGATAAACGCGACCAACTCTCCCATGCGCTCCGGCAGCGCCTGCCAGGGAAAGCCCGTATGCTCCACCTTTGCGCCGATCACATACACGCTGTCATGCCGGTAGAAATGACCGGGCAGCAGCCGATCCTCCTCGGGTAGATAGGC
>NZ_JBMGPW010000024.1:0-724 GCF_049060325.1 Vescimonas sanitatis
GGTGCACCGCGAACTTCACGATGGATCCGGCGAGGGCCTGGGCCTGCTCGCCGTTGCGCTGGTTGGCGCGGGAGAAGACGCCGTCGAGGAGCTCGGGGTGGGCCTCGAACATGTGGGCGTAGAACAGGGGCGTGATCTCCGGCATGTGCTCGGCGACGACGGCGGCCGTGGCCTCGATGACGGGGCGGGACTTCTCGGACAGCACGGGGGGTCTCCGTCTCCTCGGTGGCGAATCTTGCGCTGGTTTTGCCAGAGTACACCCGGCCGTCGCCGTCGGGAACTCGCCCCTCGGCCCGTTCCCTCAGTGCGCCACGGGGATCTCCGGCAGGCCCAGCAGCACGGGCCCGCCGACAGGCCCGGCGCTCACCAGATCCCGGATCCGCACGGTGTCGAGCTCGGCGAGGAAGGCCTCGCGTGCGCGGTGCAGGGCGCCGCGCAGGCGGCAGTCGCCGGCGTAGGGGCACGCCACCCCGGAGTCGCGCCCGGCGCAGTCGATCACCTCGTCGCGGCTGCTCAGCGTGCGCACGAGCTCGCCCACACGCTGGTCCAGACCGGCCGCGGCGATCATGGCCCCGCCGTGCCGACCGCGCAGCACCTCGATGGTCCCGCGGCGACGCAGCTCGGCGACCGCCTTGATCACGTGGTTGTAGGGCACCTGGATCCGGTCCGCGATCTGCTGGCTGGTGAGCCGTTCCCCCTCGGCGGCCGCGAGCGTCATCAGCAC
>NZ_JBMGPW010000025.1:0-723 GCF_049060325.1 Vescimonas sanitatis
CCTCCGATCACCTCGGCCAGATCCGTGGCGGCGGCCACGATCTCCGCCTGCACCCAGTACGCCAAACGCCGCCCGCGCGGCAACCGGTGCCCCAGCAGCTCCGGAAGCGAGCGGCCGGTGACGAGCCCGAGCTTCGCCGAGAGGTACTGCACGAGCATGGCCATCAGGTTCGCTGCGACCAGCACCCAGACCAGCAGGTACCCGTACTGGGCCCCGGCCGTCAGGTTCGCAGCCACATTGCCGGGGTCCACATAGGCCACCGCCGCCACGAAGGCCGGCCCCAGCAGCCGCATTCCCCGACGACCGGGGCGATCCACCCTCTCCACGGCGACCTTGCCATCCGCCGGCCGATCCACACCGGCGGTCATCCGAGGCTCCAATGGCGATGCATGCATGAGATTTAACATACCTGAACTCTGAGGAGACAGGTGGTCTGACCACACCCCGGCACCCCGGCAGTCTCAGATGCACCGACGGCCGTAGCCGAACACTCCTGCTTTCACGAACCTAATCGTGTGCACCTGAATTCTTTTGTGTGCCCTAACTGGAGTACCCCTCATGGAAATCTCCCGCCGTTCAGTAGCCACCGGCCTCGCCTGGGCCGTGCCGGCCGTGGCCGCATCGACGGCCGCGCCCGCCATGGCCGCCTCCTCCTGCGCGGGGTACACCGCAGGCAAGCCCCTCCCAGCCTCGGCGTTCACCCTGACCTACCTGCGCATCACC
>NZ_JBMGPW010000026.1:0-631 GCF_049060325.1 Vescimonas sanitatis
GCGTACGGCTGCTCGAGCTTCTCCTGGAACCAGGCGCGCTCGGCCGGGTCCTGGATGTGCATGTACTCGACGCCGATGGTGCGGCAGTACGCGTCACGCAGCACGCCGAGGATCTTGCGCAGCGTCAGGCTGCTCGCCCCGCCGAAGCCGCCGGTGGGCCACTTGCGGTCCAGGTCCCACAGGGTCAGCCCGTGCTCGCGGATGTCGAGGTCCGGGTGGTAGGCCATCGAGTACTCGAGCGGGTCCACGTTGGCCAGCAGGTGGCCGCGGTCCCGGTACGCGTGGATGAGCTGCTGGATGCGGGCGACCTTGCCGATCTGCTCCTCCGGGTTCACCTGCACGTCCTGGGCCCAGCGGACGGGCTCGTAGGGGATGCGCAGGGAGTGGAAGACCTCGTCGTAGAAGCCGTCCTCGCCCAGCAGGAGGCCGTGCACGATCTTCAGGAACTCGCCGGAGCCGGCGCCCTGGATCACGCGGTGGTCGTACGTGGAGGTGAGGGTGATCGTCTTGGAGATCGCCAGGTCGTGCAGCGTGGACTCGGCGGCGCCCTGGAAGGCGGCCGGATAGGTCAGCGCGCCGACGCCGATGATGGCGGCCTGGCCCTGGGACAGGCGGGGCACCGAGTGCACGG
>NZ_JBMGPW010000027.1:0-630 GCF_049060325.1 Vescimonas sanitatis
TCCAGGCGCCGTCAGCGATCAGACGCGCCGACTGCAACGCGGCTTTCTGGCCAGCGTCGCCGGGTGCGTCCTCCCCGAACCAGGGCCGCAGGCGCTCCCGCCACTGGGCGGCGAGAATGTCGCGCAGCTTCACATCCGCGAGCAGCGCGAGATCGCCCCCGTCGAAATCGGAGAGCACCTCGAAGTCCACATACGCGCGCAGCCGCTCGACCGGATCGGTGACCTCCCCGATCGTCGCGGCGAGCTGTCCCTCCCAGAGGTCCATCACCCGATTGACGACGCCGACCATCAGCGCCTCCTTCGAGGAGAAGTGATGCACCACCCCCGCCTTACTCATGCCTGCTTCGGAGGCGACGGAATCGATCGTCACCACGCCACCGCGCCGCAGCACGGCGATCGCATCATCGAGCAGCTGCTCGGTCGTCTTTGCCATGCCCCGAGAGTACCGACCAAACGTTTGGTCGGTCAAGTGACATAGCGCTATGGGTAGCAGGCGTCCCGTAAGGGGATCGCTTACCGGCACACACAGATACGACGCCGAGCGCCGCGAAAATCCGCGGCGCCGAGTGTCCCGTGTGAGCAGCTTCGCTCTGTGTCGCGGTTTTCGCTGCGTTCCGTGTCGGGTTAGGT
>NZ_JBMGPW010000028.1:0-556 GCF_049060325.1 Vescimonas sanitatis
ACGACCAGGGGCTGGGCGCGGTGCTCGTCACCCCAGCCCCAGGCCTCGGCGGCGATCAGCTCGGGGGTGAGCTTGCCGTCGTCGGTGGCCACGGGCAGCAGCTTGATGCCGGCGGACTTCTCGGGCGCGCCGCCCTCGTCCACGTGGATGTGCGCGGTGTCCGCGCAGATCACCGCGCCCCAGCGGGGCAGCATGGCCTGGAGCCCGACGACGTTCGCCCCGGTGCCGTTGAACATCGGCCACACGGTGGCGTCCTCGCCGAAGTGCTGGGCCACGACCTCCTGGAGGCGGGCCGTGTACACGTCCTCGCCGTAGGCGACCTGGTGGCCCCCGTTGGCCTCGGCGATCGCCGCGAGCACCTCCGGGTGGACGCCGGAGTAGTTGTCCGAGGCGAAGCCCCGCTCCTGCGGATCGTGGATCCTCTGCATGTCAGTCCGTTCCCTTCTCCTGGAGCGTGAGGACGGCGTCGTTCAGCGCGCCCGCCTCAGCCTTCCACAGTCGCGCGTACTCCTCGGCCAGCCGTTCCTCGAGCCCGGCGAGGGACTTCACGCGGAAC
>NZ_JBMGPW010000029.1:0-541 GCF_049060325.1 Vescimonas sanitatis
CTTATAGAATGGTCAAATTGAAGAAATTCGCCTCACACAGCATAGTGCTTGTTGTTATCTTTCCAGCAAAAAAAAACAGGCCCAAATCGGCCATCAGACGGAAAAGTTATGACCGTTTTACGTGAATGGTCACGTTTTCGTGTGATACACAGTGCAGGTATGGAAAACCCTATTCGGGTGTGGGTGGAAAACACCTATGGGCTAGATAATGTCAATAGCATACTAGCCCACTCTAAAATGCTTGAAATTGTGTTGAACCCAGTGTACAGGTGGCAGAAGCCACGAAGGAGATGCGACGGTAGAATCCCAATACGTGCCATTGGACTCCTCGGGGCCGGAAACCCCTTTGTTTTTTTATGTATTTTTATAGAATGGTCAAATTGAAGAAATTCGCCTCACACAGCATAGTGCTTGTTGTTATCTTTCCAACAAAAAAAAACAGGCCCAAATCGGCCGTCAGACGGAAAAGTTATGACCGTTTTACGTGAATGGTCACGTTTTCGTGTGATACACAGTGCAGGTATGGAAAACCCTATTCGGG
>NZ_JBMGPW010000030.1:0-1277 GCF_049060325.1 Vescimonas sanitatis
AAACAAAGCATGACAAACCAAGATATGTTCCTCTGTCTAAAAGTCTGTGGGCGGACTACGAACAATATTTTGAAGAAATCCATGCGGAAAGTTCTGGTAACAACTATTTCTTCCCCAATCCCCGAAAAAGCTGCTACCATACAACCACAGTCTACAACCGGTTTCGGGATGCGCTATGGCATTGTGGAATTGCGCATAAAGGACGTGGATACGGTCCGAGGGTTCATGACCTTCGTCATACCTTTGCCGTTCGTTCTATGCAAAAGCTGAAAAAATCCAAGAGCGACATCGTGACTACACTTCCATACCTTTCGGCGTATCTCGGCCATTGCAACATGAGTGCGACGCAAATCTATCTGCATTTAACAGCGGAATGTTACCCTGAATTTATTCAAAAGCAGTGCGATTATCTTGGCGATACGATTCCAACGTGGGAGGCGCCGAATGAAAACTGCTGATTTTGCCGCACATTTGACGGAGTTTCTTTCCCATTACCTGCCCGAACTTAAAAATATCAGTACGAACACGATTTCATCATANTGTTACCCTGAATTTATTCAAAAGCAGTGCGATTATCTTGGCGATACGATTCCAACGTGGGAGGCGCCGAATGAAAACTGCTGATTTTGCCGCACATTTGACGGAGTTTCTTTCCCATTACCTGCCCGAACTTAAAAATATCAGTACGAACACGATTTCATCATACTGCGATGCATTTCGGCTATTCCTTGGCTATTGCCAGGATGTAGAGGGGATGAGGATTGAAAAGCTTTCCATAGATGATCTGACGCCGGAACTCGTTGACCATTTTTTGCAATGGCTGAGGATAGAGCGAAACAATGGAACCGCGACGCGTAGCCAACGTCTTGCAGCCATCCGCTCANCTATTCCTTGGCTATTGCCAGGATGTAGAGGGGATGAGGATTGAAAAGCTTTCCATAGATGATCTGACGCCGGAACTCGTTGACCATTTTTTGCAATGGCTGAGGATAGAGCGAAACAATGGAACCGCGACGCGTAGCCAACGTCTTGCAGCCATCCGCTCATTTGTTAAATACCTGCAGATAAAAGAGCCGCGCCTTTTACTGAATTTCCAGCAAATACTGGCAATCCCAGTGAAAAGAGCTGAGCGCAAAGCGATTAATCCGTTGACAAAAGAGGCGATTGCGCTGATCCTGCGCCAGCCGGATACATCCACTCTCAGCGGCAGAAGAGATGCCACTATCCTGTGTTTTCTTTATGATACAGCAGCCCGTGTGCAGGAAATCTGTGACTTA
>NZ_JBMGPW010000031.1:0-528 GCF_049060325.1 Vescimonas sanitatis
TTGGGCTGATAACGAGGAAATGATTTTGAAGTTATCTGGTCTGCTCTAATCCTATTGTTCTATATATGCCGATTATGTTATTCCGAAGTTTTTGCTGGTAACGCCTTGTACTACAGGGTTTGCAGCGATTACTTCGGAATAACTATTTTCTCGGCATAATCCTGATTATTCCGAATTCGGGATAATCAGGATCTCAGCTGTGCTGGCTTGCGGGCTGGTCTAACCGGCGCACGATCTGGCCTCTTTATGGAACAAATACGGATCATTCAGGAGATGCGAGATGCAGATAGAAAATCTGGAAGGACAGGAATCCATATTCGGCCGAGATTCGGGATCTGGGAAAATGGAGCTTATGCACTTCAACACATAAGGGACATTATGAACAGAAATCAATTATGTATAGCACCTCCATAAAAAGCAGTGAAACAGAGCATTTTACTCTGTTTCACTGTGCATAATATTTTGGAGTTTTAGCCAAGCGAGGACAGCCATTCAATCAACTCAGCATCCTGTTCCCACTGAGATGCT
>NZ_JBMGPW010000032.1:0-528 GCF_049060325.1 Vescimonas sanitatis
AGCATCTCAGT
The DNA here is from genome assembly GCF_049060325.1 of Vescimonas sanitatis. NCBI lineage: Bacteria > Bacillati > Bacillota > Clostridia > Eubacteriales > Oscillospiraceae > Vescimonas > Vescimonas sanitatis. The sequence continues at coordinate 12 of NZ_JBMGPW010000032.1, forward strand.
GGGAACAGGATGCTGAGTTGATTGAATGGCTGTCCTCGCTTGGCTAAAACTCCAAAATATTATGCACAGTGAAACAGAGTAAAATGCTCTGTTTCACTGCTTTTTATGGAGGTGCTATACATAATTGATTTCTGTTCATAACGTGCCTTATGTGTTGAAGTGCATAAGGGACGTTTTCCCAGCACATGAATCGGGGGCGAACATGGATACCTGTTCGTCCTCGTAAAACATCTGCATCTCGCATCTCCTTTATGATCCTGATTTGTTCCATAAATAGGCCGGAACGCTCACCGGCAAGCCCCGCCCTCGCTCCAGCCACGGACAAGTCCTGGTTATCCCGAATTCGGAATAACCAGGATTATGCCGAGAAAATAGTTATTCCGAAGTAATCGCTGCAAACCCTGTAGTACAAGGCGTTACCAGCAAAAACTTCGGAATAACATAATCGGCATATATAGAACAATAGGATTAGAGCAGACCAGATAACTTCAAAATCATTTCCTCGTTATCAGCCCAA
>NZ_JBMGPW010000033.1:0-522 GCF_049060325.1 Vescimonas sanitatis
GTGTGGAACATGGCCACCTACGACCTGCGCGAGGCCGTCAACGTCTCCGCCATGGCCCTGGAGCCGGGCGAGAGCGAGTGGGACCGCATCGCCGAGCACGGCGTCACCAAGGTCTACGCGGACAACCACCCCATCCCGATGGTCGCCGAGTCCCCCGTGCGCTTCGAGTGCCGCTACCACTCGACGCACCGCATCAAGGGCGACTCGAACGTCGGCACCATCGACGTGGTCTTCGCCCACGTGGACACCCTCCACATCGACGACGACGTCATCACCGCCGACGGCCGCCTCGACATCCCGCGCATCCAGCCGATCGCCCGCCTGGGCTACTTCGACTACACCGTGGTGCGGGAGACCTTCGAGATGCGGGTGCCCGGCGCCGACGGCGATGCCCAGGCCGGCCTCGAGGGGCGGGCATGAGCACCGCGGCCACCGGTGCGGCCCGGCCCGCTCCCGTGCCCGGGGCCCGCCCCCGGAGCCTGAAGGACATGCTGGCCGTGAACTTCGGCAACGCGCTGGAGT
>NZ_JBMGPW010000034.1:0-518 GCF_049060325.1 Vescimonas sanitatis
GCCGCGCACCGGGCCGCCCTGGCCGAGCGCGGGGCGAGCGAGCAGCACCGGCGCAGCTGGAACCTCGGGCTGCCGGGCGCGCCCGCGGAGGGGCCGCCCACCCTGTTCGACTGAGTCCCTGGGGCCGGGCGCGGCCGCCCGTTCGACGTGCGACCCCCGGACGGGGGAGGATGGAGGCCGTGCGTGCCCGGACTGTCGCGGGTGCGCGGCGAACACTGAGGAGGCATGTCATGAGCGCAGACGACGTCGAGGACTTCGAGGCCGAGGCCGAGCTGCTGCTCTACCGCGAGTACCGGGACGTGGTGGGCCTGTTCCGCTACGTCGTGGAGACCGAGCGGCGCTTCTACCTCGCCAACGACGTGCGGCTGACGCCCCGCCAGGCGGACGGGGACGTGTTCTTCGAGATCCTGCTCGAGGACGCCTGGGTGTGGGACGTGTACCGCACGCAGCGGTTCATCAAGCGCGTGAAGGTGCTGACCTTCAAGGACGTGAACATCGAGGAGCTTCCCACCGAGGAC
>NZ_JBMGPW010000035.1:0-502 GCF_049060325.1 Vescimonas sanitatis
GAATGCGCGCCGCTTCGTCGGCGGAGAGAGAAGGCCGTCGGCACAAGTGATCGAGGAGGAGGATGGCATCGACATTCTCGCGTAGCTCAGGCGGCAGGGTGGCCAGAAAACGGGCGAATGCGCGGTTCGGCGCGCCGGTGCTGAACCGCACGGTCACGGAATAGTCATCCGGCTCGATGACCGGCTGCGTTTGCCCCACTCGGATTTGCTCCCGAAACATCCGATCGATGCCTCGTGAGGTGCGCTCTGCGAGTCCGAGCTGTTGGAGGAGGGACATCAACTGCGGGTTCCGCGGCGTCGACACGGTGCTGAGGAGACGGTCCGGATCCACGCCGTAGGGGAGCGAGCCTGGAGAGTGCACCGTCAAGGTGGTGGCACTGTGGTCGATGACAACGCGGTCCCGCACTCCGTAGTCACGGTGGACCAGCGCGTTCGTGACCGCTTCCTCGACGGCGAGGGGCGAGACGTCGGGGAGCGCCAGTTCCTGACCCGTCGGCAAGGG
>NZ_JBMGPW010000036.1:0-491 GCF_049060325.1 Vescimonas sanitatis
CCTCTGGAGGAATCCGTGCTCTCCGTCACCGACCTGCGCCCGCTCGACACCGCCACCGCGGACCTGTCCCGCATCATCCCGCGGGCGAACGTGGACGTGTCCTCCGTGGTGCCGGTGGTCGCCCCGATCATCGAGCAGGTCCGCCACGGCGGCGAGCAGACCCTGCTGGAGCTGGCTGAGCGGTTCGACGGTGTCCGTCCGCCGGCCCTGCGCGTGCCCGGGGAGGCGCTCGAGGCCGCCCTGGCCGGGCTCGACCCGCGGGTGCGCGCCGCCCTGGAGGAGTCGATCCACCGGGCCCGGCTCGTGCACGACGCCCAGCACCCCCAGGACTCCTCGGTCGAGCTCGGCGAGGGCGCCGTCGTGGAGAACCACTGGATCCCCGTGGGCCGCGTGGGCCTGTACGTGCCCGGCGGCCGCGCCGTGTACCCCTCCTCGGTGGTGATGAACGTGGTGCCCGCGCAGGCCGCCGGCGTGGGGAGCCTCGCGGTGAC
>NZ_JBMGPW010000037.1:0-491 GCF_049060325.1 Vescimonas sanitatis
ACCATGACCTTCCTGGCCACGGACCGCTATCGGCTGGCCATGAAGGAGATCCGCTGGACCCCGGCGGACCCGTCCATCTCGACGTCGCTGCGCATCAAGGCGCGCACGCTCACCGAGGTCGCCAAGTCCCTCGGCTCCGGCGGCGACCTGGAGATCCTGCTCGGTCAGACCGCCGACCTCGTGGGCTTCGCCTCCGGTGGCCGCCGCACCACCTCCGTGCTCGTGGACGGCGAGTACCCCAAGATCCGCTCGCTCTTCCCCGAGTCCAGCCCCATCCAGGCCGTGGTGGACACCGCCGCCCTGGTCGAGGCGTCCCGCCGCGTGGCCCTCGTGGCCGAGCGCAACACCGCCCTGCGCATGGTGTTCACGGAGGGCCAGGTCACCCTGGACGCCGGCACCGGCGACGACGCGAGCGCCAACGAGTCCGTGCCGTGCACGCTCGAGGGCGAGGACATCACCGTGGCGTTCAACCCGTCCTACCTCTCCGAGGG
>NZ_JBMGPW010000038.1:0-469 GCF_049060325.1 Vescimonas sanitatis
CACGGGGGCCAGGCGCTCGACGACGGCGTCCGCCACCGCGACCTTGAGGTGCCCGTACATCTTGCCGACGAACCCCTCCTCGAGCTGCGGGATCGGTGTGCCGGACACCGCGGAGAGGATGGTCAGCAGGTTGGAGACGCCGGGCTTGGCCTCACGGTCGAAGCGCACCTCGGTGCCGTCGTCGGTCACGGCCGACTTGATCTTCTTAGCGGTCTTCTTCGGCTCCTCGAGGATGTTGATGAGCCCGTTCGGGGACGCCGCGGACTTGGACATCTTCGAGGTGGGGTCCTGCAGGTCGTAGATGCGCGCGCCGGTCTCCGGGTAGAAGCCGGTGGGCACCACGAACGTCTCGCCGTAGCGTTGGTTGAAGCGCTGGGCGAGGTCGCGGGTGAGCTCCACGTGCTGGCGCTGGTCGTCGCCCACGGGCACACCGTGCGGCTGGTAGAGCAGGATGTCCGCGGCCATGAGC
>NZ_JBMGPW010000039.1:0-463 GCF_049060325.1 Vescimonas sanitatis
CGTAGAGCAGCTCGGGGGCGAGCACCTTGGTGCCGGACGCCTTCTCCTGGATGCCTTCCCACTGGGCGCGCAGACGGTTGATGTCGTTCTGCAGCTCCTGCTCGGAGGTGCCCTCGGCCGCGGTGCGCACGATCACGCCGGCGTCCTGCGGCAGGTGGTCCTTGAGGATCTTCTTCAGACGCGAGCGCTCCACGTCCGGCAGCTTGCGGGAGATGCCGGTCATCGAGCCTCCCGGCACGTCCACGCGGTAGCGGCCGGGCAGGGAGACCTGGCTGGTCAGACGGGCGCCCTTGTGGCCCACCGGGTCCTTGGTGACCTGGACGAGCACGGTGTCGCCGGACTTGAGCGCGTTCTCGATCTTCCTCGGCTTGCCGTCCAGCTGGGCGGCGTCCCAGTTGACCTCGCCCGCGTAGAGCACGGCGTTGCGTCCGCGGCCGATGTCCACGAACGCGGCCTCCATGGA
>NZ_JBMGPW010000040.1:0-460 GCF_049060325.1 Vescimonas sanitatis
GGCCACGCCGGCCCCTCGGGAACGGCACGCCTGGCCTCGCTGCGCCGTCTGCTCGGCAACCGCCTGGCCCCCACGGGGGCGGAGGACGCGGCGTCGTCCGAGGACTGAGGCGGCCCGCGCGGTATAGCGTGGGCGGCATGGAGCGACCTGAGAACTCTGCGACCCGCGGCCGCGACCTCACGGAGGACCTGCGGCTGGCCCACATGCTGGCGGACAACGTGGACTCGATCACGATGTCCCGGTTCAATGCCCAGGACCTCGAGGTCAGCACCAAGCCGGATCTCACCCCTGTCACGGATGCGGACCGCGCCGCCGAGGAGTCCATCCGCTCGACCCTGTCCCGTGCCCGGGCGCGCGACGGCATCGTGGGTGAGGAGTTCGGCGGGTCTCTGAGCCGCTCCGGCCGGCAGTGGGTGGTCGACCCCATCGACGGCACCAAGAACTTCGTGCGCGGCGTGCC
>NZ_JBMGPW010000041.1:0-459 GCF_049060325.1 Vescimonas sanitatis
CACCCTGGCCGTCGCGGGGCGACCCGGAGTGGCGCTCTACCCGGGTTCGTGGTCAGCATGGGTCCAGGACCCGTCCAACGCCGTCGCGGTCGGCCCCGAGCCCGACGGCGCGTCCGGCCGGGACTGACGACCCCCGGGGCCCCGCCCCGCCGACCCCTCAGGAGGATCCCCATGGCCACCGTCTTCAGCAGGATCGTCGCCGGCGAGCTGCCCGCCCGCTTCGTGTGGCAGGACCAGACATGCGTCGCGTTCCTGTCCGCCGCGCCGCTCCAGCCGGGGCACACGCTCGTGGTGCCCCGTGCGGAGGTGGACGAATGGGTGGAGGTCGACCCGGCGCTGGTCACGCACCTGACGATGGTCGCCCAGCAGATCGGCAAGGCGCAGGTGGCGGCGTTCTCCGCGCGCCGGGCCGGGCTCATGATCGCCGGCTACGAGATCCCGCACCTGCATGTGCATGTG
>NZ_JBMGPW010000042.1:0-458 GCF_049060325.1 Vescimonas sanitatis
GTACATGATCGCCCAGCCGATGATCGCGGCGTAGTAGATCCCGATGACGACGCAGATGAGCACCTGCCACCAGCCGACGGTCTCGGTCCACCGGGACAGGCGCCGGAACGCCAGCGGCGCGGAGCCGCGGAAGCGGTGGCCGATCGCGTAGTCGAAGAACAGGAGCGGGATGCCCGCGGTGAGCAGCGCGATCAGGTAGGGGATGACGAACGCGCCGCCGCCGTTCTCATAGGCGACGTAGGGGAAGCGCCAGAGGTTGCCGAGGCCCACGGCGGAGCCGATGGCCGCCAGGATGAAGGCCCACCGGCCGGTGAACTCCTCCCGGGTGCGCTGTGGCGCCGGCGCGGGCGCCGGCGCGGAGACGGTGCTGGACATGCAGGACCTCCGAGGGTCGGGGAAACTCGAGTGTGACGGATGCCACAATAGTCGACGCGGGCCGTTGCCGGACAGTCCGGTCC
>NZ_JBMGPW010000043.1:0-453 GCF_049060325.1 Vescimonas sanitatis
AGCCGTCCCCGAGCAGCGCCAGCCGGGCCGCGTTGATGGCCTTCACGGACGCGATCGCGTTGCGTTCGATGCACGGCACCTGGACCAGGCCGCCCACGGGGTCGCACGTCAGCCCGAGGTTGTGCTCGATCCCGATCTCGGCCGCGTTCTCCACCTGGTCCACGGTGCCGCCGAGCACGGCGCACAGGGCGCCCGCCGCCATGGAGCAGGCCGAGCCGACCTCGCCCTGGCAGCCGACCTCGGCGCCGGAGATGGAGGCGTTGCGCTTGTACAGGATGCCGATCGCCGCCGCGGTGAGCAGGAACTCGACCACCTTGTCGTCCCGCTCCTGCTGCGTGGCGCCCTCGGGGAGCACGAAGCGCATGTAGTAGAGCATGACGGCCGGGATGATGCCCGCGGCGCCGTTCGTGGGCGCGGTGACGATGCGCCCGCCCGAGGCGTTCTCCTCGTTCA
>NZ_JBMGPW010000044.1:0-448 GCF_049060325.1 Vescimonas sanitatis
GTGTTCAGCTACGGACCGGACCGGGTGGTGCTGCCGGAGTTCGACCTCGTGATCCCGGCCGGGCAGACCGTGGCCGTGGTGGGCCAGACGGGTGCGGGCAAGTCGACGCTGGCCAAGCTCATCGCCCGGTTCTACGACGTCTCTGCCGGCTCGCTGACGCTGGACGGGGTGGAGCTGCGCGAGCTCAGCCAGGCGGATCTGCGGCGCAACGTGGTGATGGTGACGCAGGAGGCGTTCCTGTTCTCCGGGTCGATCGCGGAGAACATCGCCCTCGGCCGGCCCGACGCCACCGAGGCCGAGATCCAGGCGGCCGCCCGGGCGGTGGGGGCGCACGACTTCATCCTGGGGCTGCCCGAGGGCTACGCGACCGACGTCGCCAAGCGCGGCGGGCGGCTGAGCGCGGGACAGCGGCAGCTCGTGTCGTTCGCGCGGGCGTTCCTCGCGGACC
>NZ_JBMGPW010000045.1:0-447 GCF_049060325.1 Vescimonas sanitatis
GTCGTGGGCGGCGTCGTAGGTCAGACCGAACAGTCCCAGCACGCCGGCCACCGCCTCGTCCGGGCCATCGGTGCCACCGGCACCGACCTGCAAGATCCACAAGGTCAGCTGCTGGGTCGCCCCCATCGCCATCCACACCAGCCCGACCACCACGTAGGTTGCCGGGACGCTGAACACCGCCGCCAGGAACGCGCGCAGCATGCCGGCCGTGGACCCGCGCATCGCCGAGAGCACGACCTGGACGGCCACGAAGATCATCAGCAGCGGGATCATCGCCACCACGATGATGTGCAGCATCCCCGGGTGGTCGATCACCGTGCTCTCGCCGCCGGCCACCGTCGTAGTGACCTGACCGCCGACGACCGTGACCCACCACTCCGGGGTCAGCGCACCCACGGAGAAAGCCTGCTCGATCAGCCCGGCAGCGGCCTTCGCCAGCCCCAGGAT
>NZ_JBMGPW010000046.1:0-445 GCF_049060325.1 Vescimonas sanitatis
GCGCATGCCCAACCTGCTACTGGTGGGCCCGACAAACAACGGCAAGTCGATGATCATCGAGCGCTTCCGCCGGCAGCACCCGCCCAGCTCCGAACCGGACCGGGAGCAGGTCCCGGTGGTGTGCGTGCAGATGCCCTCGGAACCATCACCCTTGCGGTTCTACACCGCGATCCTGTCCGTCCTGGGCGCACCCCTGCGGCCCCGGCCTCGTCTGGTGGAGCTCGAACGCCTCGCCTTGTCCCTGCTGCGCAAGGTCGGGGCGCGGATGCTGGTCGTTGATGAGCTGCACAACGTGCTGGCCGGTCGCGGGGACACCCGTCGGGAGTTCCTGAACCTACTGCGGTTTCTGGGCAACGAACTGCGCATCCCGCTGGTCGGGGTCGGCACCCGCGAGGCCTACCTGGCGGTGCGCTCCGATGACCAGTTGGAGAACCGCTTCGAACCC
>NZ_JBMGPW010000047.1:0-440 GCF_049060325.1 Vescimonas sanitatis
CGCAGGCTCGGCTCCGGCAGGTACACGGACCCACCGGCGGCCCGGAACTCCGCGGACTTCGCGGCCATGCCGGCCTCGGCGATTCCCGCCTGCTCGGACGCGCCGCCGAACTCGCTGCGGATGTCCTGGCTGATGCGCATGGAGCAGAACTTCGGCCCGCACATCGAGCAGAAGTGGGCGGTCTTGGCGGGCTCGGCCGGCAGCGTCTCGTCGTGGTACTCCTCGGCGAGCTGGGGGTCCAGGCCGAGGCCGAACTGGTCGCGCCAGCGGAACTCGAAGCGCGCCTTGGACAGCGCGTCGTCGCGGTCGCGGGCGCCGGGGTGGCCCTTGGCGACGTCGGCGGCGTGCGCGGCGATCTTGTAGGTGATCACCCCCGTCTTCACGTCGTCCCGGTTCGGCAGGCCCAGGTGCTCCTTGGGCGTGACGTAGCAGAGCATCGC
>NZ_JBMGPW010000048.1:0-434 GCF_049060325.1 Vescimonas sanitatis
GTCAGGAACAGGCCCGCGATGGACGCGGCGTTCTGCAGGGCCGAGCGGGTCACCTTCACCGGGTCGTTGATGCCGGCGGCCAGCAGGTCCTCGTACTCGCCGGTGGCGGCGTTCAGGCCGTGGCCGTCGTCGAGGGTCTTGACCTTGTCCGCCACGACGCCGGGCTCCAGGCCGGCGTTGAAGGCGATCTGCTTCAGCGGGGCCTCGATGGCGACCTTCACGATGTTCGCGCCGGTGGCCTCGTCGCCCTCGAGCTGCAGGCCACCGAACGCCTTGGCGCCGGCCTGGATCAGGGCCACGCCGCCGCCGGCGACGATGCCCTCCTCCACCGCGGCCTTGGCGTTGCGCACGGCGTCCTCGATGCGGTGCTTGCGCTCCTTGAGCTCCACCGCGGTGGCGGCGCCCACGCGGATCACGCCGATGCCGCCGGAGGG
>NZ_JBMGPW010000049.1:0-432 GCF_049060325.1 Vescimonas sanitatis
GTCCAGCAGGGCCGGCGTGTACTCGATCCGCTCCGTGGTCTCGAGCGCGCCGACCACCGGCAGGCGATCCGCAGGCAGTCCCTCGAATGCCGCGAACACCTCCTGCGCGGCATCCGGGTCCACCCAGGTGTTCCACTCGGCGGTGGGCGTGGTGTTGCCCGGAGGATAGAAGGAGCCGCCCATGATCACGATGCCGCGGGCGAGGAACGGCAGGCGCGGCTCGGCCCGCAGCGCGAGGGCCAGGTTCGTCAGTGGCGCGGTGCAGAGGATCGTCGTCTCCCCGGGGTGGGCCCGCAGCTCGTCCAGCCACACGTCCACGGCGGGCCGGGGCGAGAGCCGCTCGGGGCGTCGGTCGATCCGGGCGTGGCCGAGACCGCCGTCGCCGTGGGTCTCCGGGGTGGTGACCGCAGGGCGGCGCAGCGGGGTCTCGGC
>NZ_JBMGPW010000050.1:0-429 GCF_049060325.1 Vescimonas sanitatis
GGTGGAACTCGCGGGCCTGGAGCAGGCGGGTCTTCTCGCCGTCGAACTTGGACAGCGCGGTGAGCAGCACGGTGCGGATCGGCACGTTGATCCCGACGCCGAGCGTGTCCGTGCCGCAGAGGACCTTGAGCAGCCCGTCCTGGGCCAGCTTCTCCACGAGGCGGCGGTACTTGGGCAGCATGCCCGCGTGGTGCACGCCGATGCCCGCGCGGACGAGGCGGTTCAGGGTGTGCCCGAAGCCCGCGGAGAAGCGGAAGCCGGCGATCCGCGCGGCGATCGCCTCCTTCTCCTCCTTGGACGTCACCGAGATCGAGGACAGCCCCTGGGCCGTCTCCACGGCGTCCAGCTGCGAGAAGTGCACGATGTACACCGGTGCCTGGTGGGTGCTCACGAGCTCCTCGACCTTCTCCTGCAGCGGCACCTCGGACC
>NZ_JBMGPW010000051.1:0-424 GCF_049060325.1 Vescimonas sanitatis
GTGGGTCACCTGAGCACGGGTCTCGCCCTCATGCCGGGGGTGTGGCTGCTGTGGTGGTTGCTCAGCCAGGCCCTCGCCACACCTCTCGGTGGATGGTTCTCGCTGGGGCTCGCTGTGACCGCTGTGGTGGTCAGCTCGATCTTGGTCGCCTGTGGTGAGCGGCCTTTTGTGGTCGCAGCGGCCCACCCTTCCCCGGGCGGCTGGGGCTATGCCGTGTGGAGCTTCGTGGTTCCCCCGATCGTGGGAGGAATCGTCGGCTGGTTTGTCTCTGCGGGGGTTGCCGTGTGCGGCGCTGTCGCGATGTTCCTCGTCTTCGCCGCTGAAGCAGTGTGGGTGAAGGTCTGGAAGCCGGGCATGAGTGCGGCTGAGGTTCAGGAGGCATGGGGGAAGACCACGCAGATGACTCGAGACATGACTGCAGAAG
>NZ_JBMGPW010000052.1:0-424 GCF_049060325.1 Vescimonas sanitatis
ATCCTGGCCTTCACGACCTTCCCGAAGGACGTGTGGACGCAGGTCTGGTCGAACAATCCGGCCGAGCGGCTCAACCGCGAGATCCGCCGCCGCACCGACGCGGTGGGCATCTTCCCCAACCGGGCAGCCATCGTCAGGCTGGTCGGTGCGGTGCTGGCCGAGCAGACCGATGAGTGGGCCGAGGGCCGCCGCTACCTCGGCCTCGAAGTCCTGCACCGCTGCCGGCTCACCCCCGTGAGAAACACCGGAGACGAGGTGGACACCGACACCGCCCTCGAGCTCAGCGCCTGAGCACCCCCACGAAGGATCCAACCGCTACACCACTTCGAGGGACTTGACCCCTGCCGAAGTCAATCCGTGCGGATGATGCACCAGCACTCGCTGAACCGTCGCGCACGCAGATCATCTCGCCGCATCCAGATTT
>NZ_JBMGPW010000053.1:0-423 GCF_049060325.1 Vescimonas sanitatis
CTGCGGTGCGGCACACCCGGCCAGCAGCAGGGCCGCCAGTGCCAGGGCGGTTATTGCTTTTTTGTACTTCATTTTGTGTTTTCCCTCTATATGCTTTAGGCAATACCGCATAATTCTAAGTGCCGATACGGCGAGCGAGGTGCGGCAGATGCTAAGCCAAAAGCGCAGATAATACTGGATGCTGCAAAGGTGAGCGCCGCCAGTGGCGGAAACAGCGAACCGAAGCAGGGGCAGCGGTCGCAGAGTGCGAGGGGCTTTTGCCCCGAAGCACGATGCGGGTACCGCAACCCGACATTATCGAGCATTTTGGCAACGCAGATGCCGTGCCGCAGCCGCCGAAGCGGTGCTTAAGCCGTCAGGCGGGAATTGTGCGGTATTGCCTAAAGCAACCAACAGCAAAAAACAAAACGGAGCAAGAAAATA
>NZ_JBMGPW010000054.1:0-423 GCF_049060325.1 Vescimonas sanitatis
GGCCAAGGCCACCTCGACCCGGCTGGCCCGGTCCTCGGCGGCGCGCGCCCGCGACGCCCTCGGCGGCAACGGCCTGCTCACGGAGCACGAGATCGCCAAGATCATGGGCGACGTGGAGGCCATCTACTCCTACGAGGGCTCCTACGGCATGAACACCCTGATCGTGGGGCGGGTCCTCACCGGCGTCTCGGCCTTCGTGTGAGCCACGCGTCCTGCAGGTCCTGGATCAGCCGGCGGTGGGCGATGAGCAGCAGCACGCCGGCCACCGGGATGACCACCTCGAAGCCCAGCCAGAGGTAGCCGGCCGCGCCCGCCGTCCCGCCCAGGAAGAACAGGGCCACGGGCAGCGCCAGCAGTCCCACGCGCCGCGGCTGTCCGACGACGGGGGCCGTCGGCAGGATGACGGGAGACGCCGTCGTCGAC
>NZ_JBMGPW010000055.1:0-422 GCF_049060325.1 Vescimonas sanitatis
CCTGTGGATCGTGCACTCCCCGTGGGGGCGGTTCATCACGAACCCGATCGTGGCGGGGGTCAACTTCGCCGGCTCGATCCTGGTGTTCTACTACACGGACTTCTTCCGGTTCTCGCTGCAAACCCACGTGGGCCACGAGTTCATGAACGTCCACTTCCTGCTGACCGGGTTCCTGTTCGCCCTGGTCATGATCGGCTCGGATCCGCTGCCGCGCCGGCCCCCGTACGCCCTGCGGCTCGTGCTGCTGATGGCCACGATGGTCTTCCACGCCTTCATCGGCGTCGCCATGACCACCTCCACCGGTCTGCTGCAGGCGTCCTGGTTCGGCAACATGGGCCGCGACTGGGGCCCCACCGCCCTCGAGGATCAGCGCATCGGCGGCGCGGTGATGTGGGGCATCGGCGAGTTCCCCACCGTGATGA
>NZ_JBMGPW010000056.1:0-422 GCF_049060325.1 Vescimonas sanitatis
CCGCGGTCCAGTACGAGGGCCGGGCCAACGTGATCCTGCACGAGATGGCGCACATGTGGTTCGGCGACCTCGTGACGATGCACTGGTGGGACGACCTGTGGCTCAAGGAGTCGTTCGCGGACTACATGGGCGCCCGCGGCGTGGACGAGGCCACCGACTTCCGGACCGCGTGGGTGACCTTCGCGTCCCGCCGCAAGGCCTGGGCGTACGTGCAGGACCAGATGCCGACGACGCACCCCATCGTCGCGGACATCGTCGACCTCGAGGCCGCCCGTCAGAACTTCGACGGCATCACCTACGCCAAGGGCGCCTCCGTGCTCAAGCAGCTGGCCGCCTACGTGGGCCGTGACGCGTTCCTCGACGCCGCGCACCGCTACTTCGCCGCCCACGCGTGGGGCAACGCCTCCCTCGCCGACTTCATG
>NZ_JBMGPW010000057.1:0-421 GCF_049060325.1 Vescimonas sanitatis
GGACGGCCCCCAAGCTGCGCCAGTGGCAGCAGGAGGCGCTGGAGCGCTATCTCGAGACCGCGCCGCAGGACTTCCTGACGGTCGCGACCCCCGGCGCGGGCAAGACCACGTTCGCGTTGCGCGTGGCCAAGATCCTGATGGACTCCGGCGTGGTGCAGCGGCTGACCGTCGTCGCGCCCACGGACCACCTCAAGCGCCAGTGGGCGGACAACGCCGCGCGCGTGGGCATCGCGATCGACCCGAACTTCAAGAACGCGGACGGGCGGCACGGCGCCGAGTACCGCGGGGTGGCCCTGACGTACGCCCAGGTGGCGAACAAGCCCGTCCTGCACCGGAACCGCACCGAGGCTGCCAAGACCCTCGTGATCCTCGACGAGATCCACCACGGCGGCGACGCCCTGAGCTGGGGCGAGGGCATCCG
>NZ_JBMGPW010000058.1:0-420 GCF_049060325.1 Vescimonas sanitatis
CTCTACGTCCGCGTCAAGCTCGAGGAGACCCCGGTCTTCCAGCGCGCCCTCGACCGCGACCAGCGCGTGAAGGCGCCGCTGGGCGAGGTGTTCCGCCGCAACTGGTGGGAGCTGATCCTGGGCACCTTCGTCATGTACGCCACCTACGTGCTCTTCTACCTGATGACCACGTGGATCCTCTCCTACGCGATCGGCAAGCCGGCCAACGGCTTCCTGGGTGTCCCCTACGCCGAGTTCCTCGTGCTGCAGCTGGTCGGCATCCTGTTCTTCGCGGCGTTCGTGCCGGTCTCCGGCCTGCTGGCGGACCGCTTCGGCCGCCGCCCCACCCTGATCGTGATCTCGGTGCTCATGGTGGTGTTCGGCCTCTCGTTCGGCCTGTGGCTCGCGCCGGCGAACATGGGCGTGGGTGCGGAGCTGAAC
>NZ_JBMGPW010000059.1:0-418 GCF_049060325.1 Vescimonas sanitatis
CCCGTGACCTGACCGACGTGGTGCCGTTCGATGCTGGCGCGGCCCACCGGGGGGGTGCGTTCGCGCACCCCGATGCGCGGGGTGGTGGCCACCAGGAGCAGGGGCTCGACGGCGAAGAACACGACGGCGGCGGCGATGCCCAGCCCGAGGTCGATCGGCGCGAACACGAGGATCGTCAGCGCCGCCAGCATGAGCGCCACGGCCCAGACCCCCGCGGAGGGCGTCAACCGCTCCTCGAACAGGACCGGATCGGGTCCCGCCGCAGCGCCCTCGGGGGCGCGGCGGGAGGCATCGGCGACGGGGTGCTGCTGGGGATCACGCATGGGTCCCAGCTTCCCACATCCGGACTCCGGTCCCGCCGCGCGGCACCGGCGAGGGCGCCCGCCCGGCCGCCTCGACACGGCCCCGGGCCGACGGG
>NZ_JBMGPW010000060.1:0-417 GCF_049060325.1 Vescimonas sanitatis
GGGTGAGGACCTGGATGGTGACGTCGTCCGGGATGTGGTCGCCCTCGATGAGCTGACGGACGAAGTCGTAGTCGGTCTGCGAGGCGGACGGGAAGCCGACCTCGATCTCCTTGAAGCCCATGCCGACGAGCAGCTGGAACATGCGCAGCTTGCGCTCGGGGCCCAGGGGGTCGATCAAGGCCGGGTTGCCGTCGCGCAGGTCCACGGCGCACCACAGCGGCGCCTTCTCGATGACCTTGTCCGGCCAGGTGCGGTCCGGCAGGGCGACCTCGATCTGGTCCTGGAACGGGACGTACTTGCGGAACTTCATCCCCGACGACTTCTGCAGGTGGGCGCTCATGCGTGTTCTCCCTCGACGTGCGCGCGGCGGGTGCGCGAAAGGTGGATGGTCGGTGGCCGGACCGGGAGGTCAGGGGC
>NZ_JBMGPW010000061.1:0-416 GCF_049060325.1 Vescimonas sanitatis
CCACCAGGGTGACGATCGGACGGGGGCGACGCGGGGCGTCGTCGTACCAGTCCACGCCCTCCAGCTCCGGAGGGGTGCGCAGCTCTCGATCCATGGCCCCAGCCTCTCACGCCCCACGCCGACCCGGGCTCAACGCGGGTTGACTTGTCACGGGTGCTGGGTCCCTGGACCCGCGACAACTCAACCCGCGTTGCTGAGGCAGGGCGGTCAGTCCCCCTCGGGGACCTCGCCGGCCGACGTGTAGGCGGTCGGCGGGGTGCCGTTCACGAGCCAGTCGCCGGCCAGGCGCACCTTGAACGCCGCCGGGTCGTGGGTGGCGAGGGTGCGGGCGTTGCGCCAGTGCCGGTCGAGCCGCAGCGTGGCCGACGTCGCCGACGCGCCGAGCGTGTCGAAGATGCGGGTGCACACCTCGAGGA
>NZ_JBMGPW010000062.1:0-300 GCF_049060325.1 Vescimonas sanitatis
CGGGTCGCCCAGCGCCCACAGTACCAGAAACGTACACAGCCCGTGACAGAAATCGAAGAAAAAGCTGGATAGATAGGCCGCGCCTATCGTCTGCCAGGTAAGGGGGCTGACGTAGCCGATGATGAAATACAGGTTCATGATCCAGCCGTACAGAAAGCCGGACAGGAAACCGTAAAGGCACAGCCGCAGGGGCGCGTGGTCGGTAAGCTGCCGCACAAAATGCAGCAGATCGCCCCGGTTGGTATTCTCCGGGCACAGCCTGTCCCACCATTGCGCCGCAAAGTGACGGCGGCTTCTGCC
>NZ_JBMGPW010000063.1:0-300 GCF_049060325.1 Vescimonas sanitatis
GGCAGAAGCCGCCGTCACTTTGCGGCGCAATGGTGGGACAGGCTGTGCCCGGAGAATACCAACCGGGGCGATCTGCTGCATTTTGTGCGGCAGCTTACCGACCACGCGCCCCTGCGGCTGTGCCTTTATGGTTTCCTGTCCGGCTTTCTGTACGGCTGGATCATGAACCTGTATTTCATCATCGGCTACGTCAGCCCCCTTACCTGGCAGACGATAGGCGCGGCCTATCTATCCAGCTTTTTCTTCGATTTCTGTCACGGGCTGTGTACGTTTCTGGTACTGTGGGCGCTGGGCGACCCG
>NZ_JBMGPW010000064.1:0-278 GCF_049060325.1 Vescimonas sanitatis
TGACCTCGCCGGGCTTGACAAAGTACACGCCGCAGCCGTAGTTGGGATACCAGTCGTTGACACAGTACATCCAGCCGCTCCAACGGCCGCCGTCAAACTCATAAAGGTTGTTGATGCCATCCACATAGCAGCCGCTGGACGTGCCGCCCCGATAGGACATGTGGATCTTGTACTTTTCACACACAAAGGCGAGGACGTCGAAAACCGTGTCGCCCTCCTTCACCTCCACCGTGGTTACCGGCAGGATCACGCCGGAGGCCGGGACGATGCCCGCCCAC
>NZ_JBMGPW010000065.1:0-243 GCF_049060325.1 Vescimonas sanitatis
TCAGTAAGATATTTTTTCAAGTTCTGCGCCGTTGCCGGCAAAATGGGAACTACCCTGGTTTTTCTGCCTTTACCAAGGATCTTGACACTTGCAGGATAATCAAGACGGACATCTTCAATACATAAGTCACAGATTTCCTGCACACGGGCTGCTGTATCATAAAGAAAACACAGGATAGTGGCATCTCTTCTGCCGCTGAGAGTGGATGTATCCGGCTGGCGCAGGATCAGCGCAATCGCCTCT
>NZ_JBMGPW010000066.1:0-224 GCF_049060325.1 Vescimonas sanitatis
TTTTTTTTTTTTTTTTTTTTTTTTTTTTTTTTTTTTTTTTTTTTTTTTTTTTTTTTTTTTTTTTTTTTTTTTTTTTTTTTTTTTTTTTTTTTTTTTTTTTTTTTTTTTTTTTTTTTTTTTTTTTTTTTTTTTTTTTTTTTTTTTTTTTTTTTTTTTTTTTTTTTTTTTTTTTTTTTTTTTTTTTTTTTTTTTTTTTTTTTTTTTTTTTTTTTTTTTTTTTTTTT